>JBCCUP010000047.1 GCA_039196715.1 Pseudomonadota bacterium | reverse complement strand
CTTGGACCGTTGTGACACACCGGTCCAAGTCGTTTTCGAAATACACGCAGGTCTCCAGCGCCGACTTTGCCAACTTCGCACCCTGGGTAACTTCGACGTAGATTGACTGCCGCAGATGTGTGAGATACATCGGTGTCGCAACGGCAGCAAGGATGCCAATGATGGCAATCACAATCATCAGTTCAATCAGCGTAAATCCCGTTTGAACCCTTCCTGGCCTTTCTTTGAGCTGTCTCATAGAGGTACGGAGCCGTTGAATGAGAGAAAAGCCGGAGGGTAGTCCCTCCGGCTCTTGAAAGGAGCGCTATGAGAACACGGGTTCCCAAGCACGCTCTTGCGACTTAGCAGTAGCCTTGGTCGCAGCCCTGGCCGCTCTCAACCCAGTTGGTGATGAACGCATCACCCGTGGCCGCATCAACGGTGGCTTGACCGGTCAGGATGAACACGTCACCGGCCACGATGCCTTCACCGCCTGCGGGCGTGACAGTGATCTGCGGGTTGCCACCAGCGTTGTCCAGCGCGACTGCACCGACACGAGCACCTGTAGCAGCACGAGTTTCCATGGTCTCAGTGATCTGGGCCGGCTGTGCAGCTGCTGCGACCGCAGCGTTACAGAAGCCAGGCGCGGCACTACCGTGACGCTGGTAGCAGACCTCAACAGCCGACTTGATCGGTGTTGAGGCGAGCTTGATCTCAGAGTAAGCCGCACGGCGCGTGTACTGTGCGTACTGGGGCACAGCGATGGCGGCGAGGATGCCGATGATCGCGATGACGATCATCAGTTCGATAAGGGTAAAACCTTTGTTGAGTTTCATGTTCACGATTCCTGATAGTTGGGGTTGAGTGCTGTTGCACACTCAGGTTATCGGTCCAAATGAAATTCTTTGAATCCGATTGCCTCTGAATCAGCAGCCCATGTGCCACAATGGGGTATCGTGATATTTGTACAATAAAAACAATATGTTATCGGATTGCTGTCCGGCGCATTGGGTCCGATGGACACTTTTTTTACGGCGCGATTGTCAACATGTGACAAAAAGCTCGGCAATTCGTGGTCACATCCTGCAACTTTTGCCTGGTCGGCCGATGGGTCTCACTGAATGTTGTGCTTCTGCAGACGGTAGCGGAACTGGCGGTAGCTCAGGCCGAGCCGTTCGGCCGCGGCGCGTTTGTTCCAGCGAGTGGCTTCCAGTGCTTCGAGCAAGGGCAGTTTGTCCTCGGTCAGCACATCGCCGTTGGCGGCGTCGCATGGCGGTGTCGGCGCCGCAGCGGGTGCAGGGCGCTCGGGAGTGCGTGGCGACTCGGCCAACGTCTCTTTCAACAGGCGCTTCAGTGCGCGCATGTCCACCGGTTTGGTGAGGTAGTCCACCGCGCCCGCACGCAAGGCTGTGACAGCGCTCTCCATGTCACCGTAGGCGGTCAACACGGCACACGGGGTGTTCGGAGCGTGTTCGCGGGCAAAACTCAACAGATCGAGCCCGCTGCCGTCGGGCAGCCGGATGTCGGTCAGGATGAAATCGGGTTTCAAGCGGGTAACCAGCGACTTGGCGTCTGACAGGTGACTCGCCAGCTCACAGTGCAGCTCCGCGCTCTCCAGCGCGATGGCCAGCAGTTCGCGGATGTCCGGCTCGTCTTCGAGGATCAACAGGGTCTTGCTCATGCGGCGATGCCTGTGGCGTGTTGGGCGTCCGGGGCGAGCACGCTCAGGTGGTGCACCCCGTCGCGGTAGTCGTAGGCCAGCGAGAAGCCCAGTTGGTCACACAATTCGCGCACCACATACAGGCCAAGGCCACTGCCGCCCACCGCGGTGGTGAAGAACGGCTCGAACATGCGTGACGTTTGTGCGGGATCCAGCGGCGCTCCCCGGTTGGACACCGTGAGCGTGTGCATCACGCCCACGGCGTCGGTCGCGCTCGACAGCGCCAGGTGCACGGTGTTGTCGGCACCGTGTATCAGCGCGTTTTCGCACAGGTTGTTCACGATGTGAAAAAGGCGTTTTTCGTCGCCCGCGATCAGCGCGGGTGCATCGAACTGCCCCGTCACCGTCAACGCTGCCTCGGGGTGCGTCGCCTGAAACTCGGAATGGAACTCAGCGACCCAGGTGTCGAAATGCGCGTAGCGGTCCGCCGCGACCGGGCGGCTGAGCGTCAGCACGTCGCGCACCACCGCATCGATGCGCAGGGTGTTGCGCTCCATGATCTCGACGATCTGCGCGCGCGGCAGCGCGCAGTCGTCGTCCCGCAGCAGCTGCACGGCTTGCGATATCGCGCTCAACGGGTTGCGTATCTCGTGCGCCACACTGGCGCTCCAACGGCCGAGTGAGGCCAGGCGGCTTTGCTCGGTCATGGCCTCGATCTCGCGCATGTCCATCAACGCCACCAGGGTGTTGCCATCGCGCAGCGGGCTGGTGTGCAGTCGCAGGCTCAGCGATCGGCTCTCGTCGTTCACGACATCCGCACGGGTGCTGATGGCGTCGTGCAAACGGCTGTCGAACTGCGTGAGCTCGATGGGCAGGTCGACGTGGTGGCGTTCGAGCAACATCATCGCGGTCGCGTTGACGAAGCGCACGCGATCCCGGTTGTCGAGCACCACCATGCCCTGTGTCGAGGCGTCGAGTATTTCCTCGGCAAGGTGGGTCATCGACGACAGTTCGCGGTGCTGGGCGCGCAGGGCGTCGTCCGCCTGGCCGATGCGACGCAGGTGCACGGTGCCGAGGTAGGCCACGGCAACGAAGGCCAGGGACAGCGCAAACGTGGCAGGGTATTTGGTCAGCAGCTGACCGTGCACGACGTCGGTTGTCACGACCAGTGCGGTTGCGACACCCGCGACCGGGTAGAGCAGCCGACTGCGCCGCAACAACACGGCTTCGGCAACCGGGATGCAGAGCAGGCTGGCGACCGTCTGGGTCAGACCTTCGACCGAAAGCACCAGCAGCCCGATCACCAGCAGGTCGCTGAACACGTGCGCGCTGACCTGTGTCGAGAAACCCGGCCACCGGCGCCACAGCAGCACCGGCAGCACCAGGCTGATCACGATATAGAGCGAGTTGATCGCAAGGAACGGGGTGCCCGATGGGGTGCTGAACAGGGTGAACAGGTCGGGCTGCGGCAACGCGTAAAACAGGGCGACGCAGAGCAGCAGCCGGAACCAGCAGAGCGTCCGCAGCACCTGCCAGTCCTGCGGCGTTGGCGACTGAGCCGGACTCGAATGCGACGGGGGCGGCGTGGACGGGGGCATTCCCTGTGGGTGCAAATCCGGTGCCCGCGGCTGCCAGGCGGCTCAGGTCTCGGTTGCCCCGTGACACCCGGCAGGCCGGCTGGTGGCGAAGGCCGGGTGCTGGCGCGCTCAGTCGCTGGCGAGTGAGTGATCGGGGTCGGCGGTCGCGATCAGCGCACGCACGGCGTCGGCCTGCTCGCCGAGGCCCTGGGCCCGGTAGCTGTCGTGCAGAATGACCAGACCGTCGACCGTGTAGGCGGAATCCGGGTAGAGCGAGAGCAGCGCACTGACCCGATTCACGGCGCCGACGTAGGCACCGCGGTCGAAGTAGTACTGCGCGGTTTTGAGCTCGTGGCGCGCGCTGGTTTCGACAATTTCGTTGCTGCGGTCGCGCGCGTCGTCGGCCCAGGGGCTATTCGGGTACTGACGAAACACGCCCTGGAACGCTTGCAGTGCCGCCGTCTGGACGCGCTGATCGTAGTCGGCGAAGTCGCGCGGGACGTAAAGGTCGAACAGACCGTCGAGTTTGGCGGCCTCACTGCGACCCACCATGTAGAGTGCGTACGCCCCGTGCGGGCTGCCCGGGTTGAACTTCCGAAACTGCTCCGCCGCCGTGATCGCGAAGTCGTAGTCTTCGCGTTGGTAGTAGGCCAGGATGATGTCGAGCTGCGCTTGCACCGCGTGCGGGTCCTGCGGGTACCGCACCTGCAGGGTTTCCAGCGACACCAGTGCGGCCGCCGTGTCGCCGCGCTTGAGTGCGTCGCGGGCGGCCTCGTACAACGCGTCTGCACTGAGCGAGCGATCCGGTTCGGTCGAGTCGGGCGAGGACGCGCACGCGCTGAGCAGGACCACGGCGGCGAGCCACACACCGAGTGTTGAGCGTTGCATAGAAAGGACCGCTGGCAGATACAATGCAGCCAAGTATATGCCACCGCGCCGCACCCATGTCCGCTCCCAAGTCGACACCCGACCGCCTGTGCGTCAGCCTGCCCGACACGGCATCCGGGGAGCGGCTCGACGTGGTACTCGCTGGCCTATCCGGGCTGTCGCGTAGCCAGGTTCAGCGGTTGATTCGTCAGGGTGAGGTCATCCTTGACGGTGTGGTGGCCGACCGCAAGGTGCGCGTGCTGGGCGGCGAGCGCGTCGAATTGCCCGTGGGTTCCGACGTCGCCCTGGACGAGGAGGCCGATGCCGCGGTAAAGCTCCAGGTTGTCCACCAGGATGCGGACCTCTTTGTCATCGACAAACCGGCGGGCCTGGTGATGCACCCTGCACCCGGTGCGCCTCGAGGCACGGTGCTCAACGGCCTGCTTGCGCTCGACCCGGCGTTGCGCACGCTGCCGCGCGCCGGCATCGTCCACCGCCTGGACAAGGACACCACGGGTCTCTTCGTTGTGGCGCGCTCCGCGCGTGCCTTTGCCAGCCTGACCGAGCAGCTCCAGGCGCGCACCGTCCGGCGTCGCTACCAGGCTGTCGTCGTCGGCACGCCGGTGGCCGGCGGTACGGTGGATGCGCCCATCGGGCGTCACCCTGTCGACCGCAAACGCATGGCCGTGCGGGCGGGTGGGCGCCCTGCGGTGACGCACTACCGCGTGGCTGAGCGCTTTCGCGCCCACACCGTGCTCGACGTAAGCCTGGAAACCGGTCGCACCCACCAGATACGCGTGCACATGGCGCACCAGCGGTTGCCGCTCGTTGGCGACCCCGTCTATGGCGGTCGATTGCGTGTGCCGGCCGGGGCGTCGACCGAGTTGATCGACCGCCTGCGTGATTTCCCGCGCCAGGCACTGCATGCGGTGGAGCTGAGCCTGGTGCACCCGGCTGACGCAGCAACCCACAGCTGGCAGAGCGCACTGCCGGATGACATGCGGCGGCTGGTCGACGCCCTCGCGGCGGACACGGCGGTGCACCGGTGACTTCGGGTTTTTTCACGCCGACATGGTTGGCCCCGTCGCGCGTCAAGGCGATCATGACCACACGACACGGGGGGCTCAGTGCCGCGCCGTTCGACTCGTTCAACCTGGGCATCTACGTCGGCGACCCCGCAGCGAGCGCAAACCGGGCACGGTTGCGCGATCTCGCCGGCCTGCCGGCCGAGCCCGTCTGGCTGCACCAGGTTCACGGCACCCGCTGCGTGAACGCGGGTGATACCGTGGCCGAGACCGACGCCGACGCAAGCTGGACGGCCGACGACCGTGTGGTGTTGGCGGCACTCGCTGCCGACTGTCTGCCGGTGTTGTTTGCGTCGCAAGGCGGCGACTGTGTGGCCGCGGCGCACGCGGGTTGGCGCGGGCTCGCAGCCGGTGTACTCGAGCGCACGTTGAATTCGATGCCGGTCGACACCGACGGTGTCATCGCCTGGCTCGGGCCTGCAATAGGGCCGAACGCCTTCGAAGTCGGGTCGGAGGTGCGCGAGGTGTTCTGCGACGCCATGCCGGCGGATGCCGCGCACTTTCGCCCGGGTGAGCGTCCGGAGCGGTGGTTTGCCGATCTCGCAGGGCTGGCACGTGCACGCCTGGTGCGCGCCGGTGTCGCCCAGGTGAGCGGCGGCGACCGCTGCACGGTCGCCGAGCCGGAGCACTTTTTCTCACACCGGCGAGACCGCGGTGAGACCGGTCGGATGGCGGCGCTGATCTGGTTGGACTGAGTTCGCAACGGGCTTGAAGGGGGGGCGGTCGACCCCATATCTGTCGTCATCAGAATCGCGTAAAACGAGGTCAGCTTCGATGCGAATAGACAAATTGACGGCCCGGTTCCAAGGCGCGTTGTCGGACGCCCAGTCGCTCGCGGTGGGCCGGGATCACCAGTTCATTGAACCCCTGCATGTGCTGGCGGCCTTCCTGTCGCAGTCAGACGGTGGTGTGCGTCAGGTGCTGTTGCAATCCGGCGTCGACGTGGTCGCACTTCAGCGCGACGTCGATCAACGACTGGCGCGACTCGCCAGTGTCTCGGGGGACGGGGTTGATATCCGTGCCTCACAGGCGCTCGGCAGGGTGCTCAACGGCGCAGACAAGTTGGCCCAGGAGAACGGTGATCAGTTCATTGCCAGTGAATTGTTCCTCTTGGCACTGTTGAAGATCGCCCGTGACCCCGCTGCTGAGGTGCTGCTCGCGCACGGCGCCAAGCTCGAGACCGTCGAACAGGTGGTCTCGCGCCTGCGTGGCGGCGAAGCCGTGTCCGACGCGAACGCTGAAGACACGCGCCAGGCACTCGACAAGTACACCGTGGACCTCACGGCGCAGGCGGAGGAAGGCAAGCTCGACCCCGTGATCGGTCGCGACGAGGAAATCCGTCGGGCGATTCAGGTCTTGCAGCGCCGAACCAAGAACAACCCGGTGTTCATTGGTGAGCCCGGTGTGGGTAAAACCGCCATCGTCGAAGGGCTCGCACAACGGATTGTCAACGGCGAGGTGCCCGAGGGCCTGGCAGGCAAGCGTGTGTTGTCGCTCGACCTCGGTGCACTGCTCGCCGGGGCAAAATTCCGCGGCGATTTCGAGGAGCGCCTGAAGGCCGTGCTGAAGGACCTGTCCAGTCAGGACGGTCAGATCGTGCTCTTTGTCGACGAACTGCACACGCTGGTGGGCGCGGGCAAGGCCGAGGGCTCGCTCGATGCGGGCAACATGCTGAAACCGGCGCTGGCGCGCGGTGAGCTGCGCTGTATCGGTGCGACGACGCTGGACGAGTACCGGGAACACATTGAAAAGGACGCGGCACTCGAACGGCGCTTCCAAACCGTGCTGGTTGACCAGCCCTCCGTTGAGGACACCATTGCCATCCTGCGCGGCTTGAAGGAACGCTACGAGTTGCACCACGGTGTGACCATCACCGACCCCGCACTGGTTGCAGCGGCGACGCTCTCACACCGCTACATCAGCGGCCGCCAGCTCCCTGACAAGGCGATCGACCTCGTGGACGAGGCCGCCAGTCGGATCCGCATGGAGATCGACTCCATGCCCGAATCGATGGACCGCTTGCAACGCCGCATCATTCAGTTGCAGATGCAGCGCGAGGCGCTCAAGCGCGAGGAAGACGACGCCACCAAGCGCCGGCTCGACGAACTCGAAACGGAGCTCGGTGAGCAGGAACGGGCCTTCGCTGACCTCGAGGAAACCTGGCGCAGCGAGAAAGCCGCGGTGCAGGGCGCTAGCCAGATCAAGGAACAACTCGAAGCGGCGCGACTGGAGTTCGACGCGGCACGGCGAGCCAGCGACCTTCAACGAATGTCAGAGTTGCAATACGGTACGATTCCGGAACTCGAGCAACAGCTCAAGGCCAGCGAGAATGCGGACACGCAGACCTTCACGCTGCTTCGAAACCAAGTGGGCGACGAGGAGATCGCCGAGGTGATCTCCCGCTGGACCGGTGTGCCGGTGTCCCGCATGCTCGAGGGCGAGCGGGACAAACTGCTGCGTATGGAGTCCGTGCTCGGTGAGGCCGTGATCGGTCAACAGGAAGCGGTGGTTTCGGTGTCGAACGCCATCCGGCGTGCCCGGGCAGGCCTGTCCGACCCGTCGCGGCCGAACGGCAGTTTCCTGTTCCTCGGGCCGACCGGTGTCGGCAAGACGGAGCTCTGCAAGCAGCTCGCGGCCTTCCTGTTCGACAGCGCTGACGCACTGGTTCGGATCGACATGTCGGAGTACATGGAGAAACACGCCGTGGCGAGGTTGATCGGCGCGCCGCCGGGCTATGTCGGCTACGAGACTGGCGGCCAGTTGACTGAAGCGGTTCGGCGCAAACCCTATTCCGTGGTGTTGCTCGACGAGGTGGAGAAAGCACACCCGGATGTGTTCAACGTGCTGCTACAGGTGTTGGACGACGGCCGGCTGACCGACAGCCACGGGCGCACTGTCGACTTTGCCAACACCGTCATCGTGATGACCTCCAACATCGGCAGCGATGTCATTCAGGCACGAGCCGACGAACTCAACCACGACGGCATGAAGGCGGCGGTGTTGCGGGAGGTGCAGGGGGTGTTCAGGCCCGAGTTCATCAACCGGATCGACGATCTGGTGGTGTTTCACGGCTTGGGCCGCAGTGCACTCAAGGCCATTGCGACCTTGCAATTGCAGGTGCTGGTGGACCGCCTGGCGGAGCAACAGATCACCTTGGTGTTCGAGGACGAAGCGCTGGACCTGCTCGCCGAAGCCGGCTTTGACCCCGTCTACGGTGCGCGGCCGTTGCGTCGGGCGATCCAGACGCACATCGAGAACGAACTGGCCGAGCGCTTGCTCGCATCGGACTTCGCCAGCGGCGACTCGGTGACCGTGTCGGCGGACGAGAGCGGTATCGTCTTCACGCGTGCCCGCGCGGACGAGGTCGCGGCTTAGGCGAGGGCGAGGTGCGTCGGCGGCGGCGCGCCTCGGCTCGGTGTCAGTGGTAGTACTCGGCCCGCGTCGCGACCATGCTGATGTTGTCCGTGCCACCGCGCGTGAGCGCGAGGCGCAGCAGCTCGGACAGCGCGTGGTCGAGGTCGCCGTCGGCCAGCGCCCGCGCCATCTCGGCGTCCTCGACGTGACGGTAGAGGCCATCGCTGCAGATCAGGAAAGTGTCACCCGGGCGCGTTGTGGCGAATTCAACTTCGACATCGAGCTGTGAGCTCACGCCGACAGCGCGTGTGATGACGTTGCCCGACGGGTGGTGGCGGGCCTCCATCTCGGTGATCTTGCCGTCGCGGACCAACTGCTCGACCACGCTGTGATCGCGCGAAATACGCTCGATCTCGCCGTCCCTGACGCGGTAGATGCGGCTGTCGCCGACCCAGAGGAAGAAGCAGAAGGGGTCGTGCGCAAACACCACCGCTGCGGTGCTGCCCATGCTGCGTTTGGGGCCCGCGCGCTCCGTGCATTGACGGTGTGCGTGGTGCAGGCGTTGCTCCAGACTGGCGACATTTTCCGCGAGGTCGTCTGCGCGCACGAAATCCACGAGGTTGTCGATGACGGTCTGGCTTGCGAGCGATCCGCCCCAGTGTCCGCCCATGCCGTCCGCAACGGCCCACACGCCTTGCTCCCGGTGGTCCAGGAACGCGTCCTCGTTGGCTTGGCGCACGTAGCCGGTGTGCGTGAGACCCGCCGATGTCCAGCGGATGGCGTCTGCCAGGGGTTCGGCGCCCGTGGACAGGGATGACGCGCTCAACAGCGCCGAAAGTTTGTCGGCGGGGGATTGGTCTGCAGTCATGGGGGTAGCCGTGTTGCGCTGGTCAGCGGGTGTGGTGAGCTGTCGGACGTTGAGGTCGGTGTTCATGCGGACGCCTGCTCCGGGTTCTGTGTGGACCGCTCGTGGCCCGATGGTCGGGATGCGCAACAGCGCGCGTTGCCAGCGCGCTGTTGCAGGTTAAACTTGCGGGCTGCCTGCTGGCCATACCCCGCCAGTGCCCGCCCAGCACAGACACTGTTGAGAACCAACGACATGAGCGTCAGAACCCGTTTCGCACCGAGCCCCACCGGGTACCTGCACGTCGGTGGCGCGCGAACAGCGCTGTTTGCATGGCTATATGCAAAGCAAAGGGGCGGCCAATTTGTCCTCCGGGTGGAAGATACTGACCGCGAGCGGTCAACCGATGCCTCTGTGCAGGCCATTCTCGACGGCATGGCGTGGCTGGGACTCGACGCTGACGAGGGCCCGGTATTCCAGACGGGACGCTACGATCGCTACCGGGACGTGGTGGCACAGCTGCTCGAATCCGGGCATGCCTACGTGTGCGATTGCTCGCCCGAGCGGCTGGACCGCGTGCGCTCAGAGCAGATGGCCCGGGGTGAAAAGCCGCGTTACGACGGCCATTGCCGCGATCGCGCTCTGGCCCCCGGGGCCGGTGTGGTTCGCTTCCGCAATCCCGACGAGGGGTCTGTCACCTGGGACGACGCGGTCTACGGCGCCATCACCGTGGCCAACGCCGAGCTCGATGACTTCGTGATCCTGCGATCGGATGGCAACCCGACCTACAACTTCTGCGTTGTTGTCGACGACAGCGACATGGCCATTTCGCACGTGATTCGCGGCGACGACCACATCAACAACACACCGCGGCAGATCAACCTGTACCGGGCGCTCGAAGCGAGCCTGCCGGTCTTTGGCCACTTGCCGATGATTCTCGGCGCCGACGGCAAGCGGCTGTCGAAACGGCACGGTGCCGTCAGCGTGTTGGCCTACCGCGACGCGGGCTACCTGCCCGACGCGTTGCTCAACTACCTGGCCCGGCTGGGTTGGGCCCACGGTGACCAGGAGGTCTTCTCTCGGGACGAGATGACCGAGTTGTTCACGCTCGACGCGGTCAACCGCAAGGGCGCAACCTTCGACCCGGTCAAACTCGACTGGCTGAACGCGCACTACCTCAAGGCGCTGCCGGGCGAGACGCTTGCAGCCCGTCTCGCCGAGCGGGCTGAGCAGGCGGGGCTCGACCTCTCCGCCGGTCCGCCCGTCGCGTCGGTGGCAGCCTTGCTGGTCGATCGGGTGTCCACACTCGATGCCCTGCTCGACCAGTGCCGTTACTTCTACGCCGATTTTGACGCCTTCGACCCGGTTGCGGCGAAGAAACACCTGCGCCCGGTGGCCAAAGCGGTGCTGCAATCGGTGCAGGACGGGCTGGTTGCGCTTGATGACTGGCAGCCCGAGGCCATTCAGGCGCGGCTCAACCGGACCGCAGAGTCGCTCGAGGTGGGATTCGGCAAGGTTGGCCAACCGCTGCGCGTGGCGGTCACAGGGCAGGGCGCGTCACCGTCGCTCGACAACACGCTTGCCCTGATCGGAAAATCGCGGACGCTCGCCCGCCTCGAACGGGCCCTGGTGTTCATCGAGGCGCGTGAAGCCGCGTCGGGGGATTGACCTTTTCACCAAGACGGCTTAAATTTCCAGTCTTGCGTGGGGCCATAGCTCAGTTGGGAGAGCGCTACAATGGCATTGTAGAGGTCGGCGGTTCGATCCCGCCTGGCTCCACCAGACCCCCCCTCGCTCGCTGTCTTTTTCAGACATTGCGCGCCGACCTCAGGGTCGACGCCGATGGTCCGGCACACCAGTGCCAGCCCGCTGGACGGCCGGGCCCACATCCGACTGTTAGCTTCGGCCTCTTTGTCTCGCCGCTGTTGTCAGCACGCGCAGGCTGCGCGGTGAATGCCGGTTGAGCGGATCTCGGTTGTCCCGAGCGCGCGCTGTGTGCGGGTGGGGAGGGGCGAATGCGGACGGCGTGCCACGCGAACGTCGTGCACAGCGCCGCACCCACGGGTCGCTCCGGCGTGGTCGTGTCGGGGGTGGGCTTGCGTTGTTGGACGTCGCGGTGCGCGGCGGAGAGCAGACGGGCGTGACTCACCCGTCCGGGATGGTCGTGATCAGGCGCGCGCTGACAGGGTGTTGTTGGCCGTGGTGCTGGTCTGACCGTTCTCCTCGTAGGCACCGGACGGTTGGGCGTTTGTCAGCAACGCGATCAACTCGGCGTTGTTGGCCATGGCGCGTGAGATGGCCTCGGCTTGTGACACCAGCTTCTGCTGGATGATGCGGAGCTGTTGCTGCACGCTCTGGTAGCGCGGGTTCAGGCTTGGGCTGTCTGCGTGCTGCAACACCGCCTCGCGGAGGGTTGCGTAGCCGAGCGACACGCTGATGCGTTTGAGTTCGGCCTGCACGGTCTGCAAGGACTCTGCGCGCTGCTGTTGTGCGTCTATGGCGCCGGGCAGGGCGTCGCTGTCTTGTCGGTCAAGGGCCGACACACTGTTGTCAATTGCGGCATCAAGCGCCGCCACAGCGGCCTCGTAGACGTCCAGTGTCTGCGAAAGTGATGTGCTCATGACTGAACTCACAAGCTGTCGAGCAGCTGTTCGGTCTCGAGGAATTTCTCGGCGATGCGGTCGGCGTCGATGGTGTATTCGCCGGCGGCGATGCGGGCCTTGATGCTGTCCACCTTCGCTTTGTCGAAGGGCGCGTTCTCGGACGCCATGGCCAGCTCGATCTGCTGCAGGCGCTCGACGCCCGCGCTCAGTGACACCGTGTCGGTGGTCGAGGCAACACCGCTGCTCGCCGGGCTGTTGGCGGCTTTGTTGTCCTGCTCGATGACCGCGCTCTTGGCGGTGTCCTGCATGGCGATGGTGCGGCCTCCGGTGAGGCCTTCGATTGAACCGACCATCATTCTACTCCGTGGTTGTCACTTGATTGTAGGTGGCTTCTGTCTGCGATCCGTTCGCGTTTGTGCGAGAGGAAGTAGCATTGTGTTACTCCCGCTGACGGCCACGCACACCGTACCTGAACTGATTGACTAGCAATCTGTGATCCAGCTATCACAACGGCACCTGAACTGTGCCGCGTTTCACAGCCACACCGTCCACCACACGCCCGGACGTCAGGTTGCGCACGGTGACGCGCTGCCCCTGTGAGGCGTTGTCCAGCGCCTGGCCCTGAGCCCGGATCTCGATCTGGCCCCCACGGGCCAGGATCGTCACGCGTTGCCCCTTGTTGACCAGGAAGGGCGCCCGCAGGTGGCGTGCATTGAGAATCTGGTTGTTGCGAAGCGGCATGGCCGTCGAGAGACCGACCACATCCTCAACGCGCTCGAAGTAGCCCTGGTACAAGCGTGCCCGTTCGGACTTGACCAGCTGGAGGTCGGCGGCCGTGACCGTGGCGCCGCGTGCGATGGGTGACGTGGCTGCCACCGCGTCGACCCACACCCGCACCACGACCGACACGTGCAGGCGCCACGGCGCGACGCTGTCGTCGCAGCGGACCTCGACGTGGGTCGACCCCTCGGTTCGGCGTGCGTCGCGGAAGTCTGCGGTGAGCGCCGCGTCGCAGGGCTTGAGTCTGAGGCGGCGGTCCAGCGGTTTGATGTCGTATTCGACCGGGTAGCGTGTCTCGAACTCGTGGGCGGTGAGGAAGGCCTCGACTGCCTGTGTCACGTCGACCGGGCGGGTCGGTGCCGCATTCAGCTGCGCCGCGAACAACGCCGCCAGCGCGAGCGGCACACCCCGTGCGAATCCCTGTAGGAGAGAGCGAATAGCCATGCGATCGCAGATGCAACCAGCGCGCCAGATGCCGCACTTGTGTTGCGCCGCTGCCGGATCGGCAGTGGGGGGACTGTGTAGGCAGTTACTGCCACGTGCACACGGTGCAACGGGCAGTGGATGGCCGCGCAAATCGGGGTGTCGGCGGCCGTTTCGCCGTGTCTGAATCGCCGAGCAGTGAAAAAGTACCGGGGTTGCCGTGTGTGCTAGGCGATTGAATTCAGAAGGGTTTCCGGGTCATGGACCGCGATTCTCGTGCGAGGCTCAGCGGCCTGCGCGCAATCCGTCATTTATTTGGCATATCAACTGCATTGTTGCCTTAGACCCGTACAGGAGACAGCGGCAGATGGAAGGCAGACTTGAGCGCACATTGGGCATTCACGACGATGCTCTCCGACTGCGTGCGCAGCGTGCGAACGTGATTGCATCCAACATTGCCAACGCCGACGTGCCGGGCTACAAGGCGCGCGACGTCGATTTCAAGGCGGCCCTGTCTGCCGCGACCCAGCGCAGCACGGCGGCATTGAAGATGGTCGGCACCGACGACCAGCACATGGGTGTGAGCCACGATGTGCTCGACACCGACCCGCTCTACCGTGTCCCGAATCAGCCCACGCTCGACGGCAACACGGTCGATTCGCAGACCGAAAACGCCTTGTTTGCACAGAACACCCTGCAGTACCAGGCGAGCCTCCAGTTCCTCAGCAGCAAATTCCGCTCGTTGCGGTTTGCCATCAAAGGTCAGTAAGCATGTCTCTGTTCAAGAACTTCGATGTCGCCGGTTCTGCCATGAGCGCCCAGTCGGCGCGGCTGAACCTCACGGCATCGAACATGGCCAACGCCACCACCATCGCGGGCAGCCCGGACGAAGCCTACCGGTCTCGACACCCGGTGTTTCAATCGATCTACGACGAGGCGACCAACGGCTCGGCGGTGTCGGTTCAGATGATCGGGGTTGTCGAAGACCAACGGCAGCCGCTCGCGCAGTTTCAGCCCGGTCACCCACTGGCAGATGAGCAGGGATTTGTCTACGCGCCGAACGTCAATGTGGTTGAAGAGATGGTCAACATGATGTCTGCCTCGCGCAGCTTTCAATCCAATGTCGAGATTGTGAACACCACGCGTCAGATGCTGCAACGCACGCTGACGATGGGCGAATAAGGTCAGAGGTAGCAGAGCATTGAGTACTGTGAATCAAACGGTCAATCCGTTCATCAACAGCCTTCAGTGGAACCCGACACAAGCGGACGCGGCCCCGCCAGCGTCGGAGAACCCGAACAACAGCCTTGGACAGGAAGAGTTTCTCGAACTCATGACGGCGCAGCTGCAGAACCAGGATCCGTTCTCGCCGATGGAGAACGCCGACTTCATCGGCCAGATGGCGCAGTTCGGCACGGTCTCGGGCATCGGTGATCTGCAGGCCGAGTTCGCGGCCTTCACCAACACCATGAAATCCCAGATGCTCGTCGATGCCTCGAACATCGTCGGCAAGTCTGTGTTGACACAAGGTGACGCGATTGACCTGCCCGCCGAAGGCGATGCACGGGGCATGCTGAAGCTGGTTTCGGATGTGGACAGTGTCACCATCAACATTGAGAACGAATCGGGTGCGCTGGTGCGCACCATTCGCCTGAGCGATCAGGACGCGGGCGACGTCGAGTTCAGTTGGGACGGTTTGAACGATGACGGGGTGCGTGTCCCCGAAGGAACCTACACGCTGAATGTGACAGGCAGTTTACGCGGCGAGACGCAAGGATTGTCTCCCTATGTGTATGGAGAAGTTGAGAGCGTTTCATTGGGAGGAGACCAATCAGAAATGGTCTTGCACGTATCAGGAGTGGGTGCAAAGACAATGGACGACGTGGTTGAAATTGCCAAAGCTGCAATATAAACGTCAGTAGCTGAATAGAATAATCTAGAGGAAATTCAATGTCTTTTGAAATCGGACTCAGTGGTATCAACGCCGCAAGTTCAAGTCTATCTACTGCCAGTCACAACATTGCGAACGTGGGGACGACAGGGTTCAAATACCAGCGAGCTGAGTTCGCCGATGTGTTCTCAAACAACGTATTCTCTGCAGCCAGGACCAGCATTGGCGACGGTGCGATTGTTAGCAATGTGCGCCAAGTCTTTGGCCAGGGTAACCTTGACTATACCGAGAATGCCCTAGATCTCGCCATCAACGGCCCCGGCTTCTTCATGGTGTCTCCCACTGAGGACGTTCTCGATCCGCAGTTCACTCGTGACGGATATTTTCGCTTGGATGCTGAAGGTTTCATCGTCGACGGAGAAGGACAATACCTTCAGACGTTTCCAACTGATCCCGATACTGGGTTAGTAACGTCCAACAGCATCACTGCTGCGCAACCAGTACAACTCGCAGATCAGTACGGGGCTGCAGTTCAGACCAGCAATGTCGGCATAGCTGCGAATCTGCCAGCTGGAGCGGCGGAGTTGCCTATCGCTGGATTTGATCCCACCGACATAAACACCTACTCCGCTGCTACCAAAGCAGTTATCTACGATTCTCTCGGGGAGAGCCACAGCCTTTTCACTTACTTCATTCACACAGACTCTGCTGCTAACGAATGGGAGGTGCGAACCTATGTCAATGACACTGCCTTGACGCCAGCTCCTGGTGAATCCACGACGCTCCAATTCGACGGCGGTGGTGCGTTGATCGCACCGGCCAACGGCGATATCCAATATGACCCTGAACCGCTGGCTGCCGGTTCGGATCCGTTGACAATAAACGTCGACTTGACTCCCACACCCGCGGAGCTGACGACACAGTTTTCATCAGCCTTTAACGTTCCTTACGTTTCACAAGATGGTGCTACTGTTGGCAGACTTAGTGGGCTATCTGTCGAAACAGATGGCAGTGTGATTGCGAAGTACAGCAACGGTAGAACAGTCTCACTGGGGAAGGTAATCCTAGCTGACTTCCAGAACATCAACGGATTACGGCAAATTGGCTACTCATCTTGGAACGAGACACTTGAATCCGGCGCTGCGATTGTGAGTGAGCCAGGGTCAGGCAGTGTGGGCACGATTCAGGGCGGTGCGTTAGAGACGTCTAATGTCGACCTGACCGCGCAGTTGGTCAACCTGATCACGGCGCAGCGGAATTTTCAGGCCAATGCCAAGACCATCGAAACCTCCAACACCATCACCCAGACGATCATCAACATCTGATGAGTCGGGTGTGAGACTGACCGAGCCACACCATGGATAAGGCAATTTACGTTGCGATGACGGGTGCAAAAGCAAACATGCTTGCGCAGGCGAACAATTCGCACAACCTGGCCAACGTGAACACCACGGGGTTCCGCGCTGACATCGACCGCTTCACCAGCGAGCCCGTGTACGGCCCGGGACACCCGACCCGGGTGTACAGCGAAGGCGAGACGGCGGGGTACAACCGCAGCAGCGGCACCCTGCAGCAAACCGGCCGGACCCTCGACATCGGCATTGCCAACGAGGGATGGCTCGCAGTGCAGACCGCGGATGGCGACGAAGCCTACACCCGCCGTGGCGACTTGCAGATTCAGGCCGACGGACTTTTGGTGAACGGGGCGGGCGAGTTGGTGCTTGGGGACAACGGTCCGATTTCGATTCCGCCTAACGAAGAGTTGATCATCGGCACCGACGGCACGATCACGGTCAAGCCCCTCGGTGGCGGCATCGAGCAGGCGGTGATCGACCGCATTCGGCTGGTCAGCGACGACGGCTTCGAGCTCGAGAAAGGGGAAGACGGTCTGTTCCGAACCACGACGGGCGATCTCCTGCCACCGGACGGCAACGTCCAGGTGTTTTCCGGGATGCTCGAGTCGAGCAACGTCAATGCGGTGGAGGCGATGGTCAAGATGATCGAGTTTGCCCGCAACTACGAAGCCCAGGTCGGGTTCTTTCGCGAAGTGGAGCGCATGGATTCAGCCAGCGCACGACTGCTCGGCACCAACTGATAATCGAGAAGAACACCTATGAACTCCGCTTTGTGGATATCGAAAACCGGCCTCGACGCGCAGCAGATGCGCATGTCGGTGGTGTCGAACAACCTCGCCAACGTGGCCACCACCGGCTTCAAACGCGACCGCGCCAGCTTTGAAGATCTGTTCTACCAGACTGAACGCGCTGCGGGAGGTTTGTCCGGAAACAACACCACGATCCCGAGCGGATTGAACCGCGGTACCGGTGTGCGCGTGGTCAGCACCGACAAGTTGCACACCCAAGGCAACATGTCCCAGACCGGGGCTTCGCTCGATGTCGCGATCAACGGCCGTGGGTTTTTCTCCATTGTCATGCCAGACGGGTCCACATCGTACACGCGCGATGGCAGCTTCAAACTGGATTCGACCGGCACCTTGGTGACGTCGAGCGGCTACACCGTGAACCCGGGCATCACGCTGCCGAACAACACCCAGAGCATCAACATCGGCGACGACGGCACCTTGTCCGTGAGCCTGCAAGGCGCGGTGTCGGACGTGGTCATCGGGCAGATCACACTGACCGATTTCGTCAACCCCATGGGCTTGCGCCCGGTCGGGGAGAACCTCTTCGAGGAGACCGGTTCGAGCGGCAACCCGATCGTGGGGGCGCCTGGCCTCGCCGGCATCGGCACCCTGCGCCAGGGGTTTCTCGAGACCTCGAACGTGAACATCGTTGAGGAGATGGTCAACATGATCGAAACGCAGCGGGCTTACGAGATCAACTCGAAAGCCATCTCCACAACGGATCAGATGTTGCAGTACTTGAATAACAACGCCTGATAGGTGAGAGAGGGTCTGATTCCGGTGCGTAGACTTGTAGTCCTGTTCCCGCTGCTCATGATGAGCGGTTGTCTTCACACGGAACTGAAGAACCCGCCCACACCGGAATTTGTTCCGGTGATCGGCGCCAGCGCGCCGGTCATCGAAACAGCGCCGACTGGCAGCATCTACCAGGCCGGTCGCGCAAACGAACTGTTCCGCGACCTCAAAGCCTACCGCATTGGTGATGTCCTCACCGTCGTGCTCTCCGAGGACACCTCGGCCGAGATGCGTTCGACGACCACGACCAAGAAAGACGACAACACGTCGCTCGGTATCACCAGCCTGCTCGGCAGCCAGTACGCGCCGCTCGACAGCCCGCTCGGGGTGCAAAGTGACAACTCGCGGTCGTTTTCCGGCACCGGCAACAGCAGCCAGAGCAACAGTCTCGACGGCCAGATCACCGTGACCGTGCACGATGTCCTGCCAAACGGCAATCTGCTGATCCGTGGCGAAAAACGCGTCACGATCAACCGCGGCATCGAGTTCCTGCAACTCAGCGGCATCGTCCGGCCAGAGGATGTGAACGCGCAGAACCAGGTGAGTTCGGTGCGCATCGCCGACACGCAGATCACCTACAGCAGCCGCGGTATCGTCGGTGATTCCAACACCGCCGGTTGGGCCTCGCGCATCTTCAACAGCCCGTGGTGGCCGTTCTGATGATCCGCGTTCTCGTGGTGCTGCTGGCGTTGATGGCCACGCCGACCTACGCCGAGCGCGTCAAGGACATTGCCAGTGTCGCAGGCGTGCGTGAGAACCAGTTGCTCGGCTATGGCCTGGTGGTCGGTCTCGACGGCAGCGGCGACTCGCTTACACGCACCCGCTTTACCGCGCACAGCCTCTCGGCGTTGCTCAACCGCTACGGCATTACCCTGCCCGAAGGGGTGACACCCGATTCCAAGAACATCGCGGCCGTGATGGTCAGCGCGACCTTGCCGCCGTTCTCGAAGCCGGGTCAGCGCATCGACGTGACCGTGTCCTCGCTCGGAGATGCAAAGAACCTGCGCGGTGGGAGCCTGTTGATGACACCGTTGAAGGGCGCCGACGGTGCGATCTATGCCCTGGCGCAGGGCAACCTGACTGTCAGCGGGTTTGGTATCGAGGGTGCTGACGGTTCAAAGGTCACGGTGAACGTGCCGAGCAGCGCACGGGTGCCGAACGGGGCGACCGTGGAGCGCAGCGTACCCACGCCCTTTGGTGCGGCGGACGCGCTGTACTTCAATCTCCACACGCCCGACTTCACCACCGCCAAGCGGCTCGCCGACAAGTTCAACACGGCCCTCGGCCCGGGCAGCGCTTCGGCCCAGGATGCTGTGACCGTACGGGTGCTCGCGCCCCCAACCGTGGACCAACGCGTCGGCTTTCTGGCCTACCTCGAAGAACTCGAGATCGAGCCCGGCGAGGCGGCGGCCCGGGTGATTGTCAACTCGCGCACCGGCACGATCGTGATCGGCAGTCACGTGCGCGTCGGCCCCGCGGCGGTCACCCACGGCAGCTTGACCGTGTCGGTCAACGAGAATCCCGAGGTGTCGCAACCGAACGCGCTCGCTGGCGGGCAGACGGCTCAGGTCGAAGACACCGCCATCGATATCGACGAGGAGAACAACCGCATGTTCCTGTTCCGGGGCGAGACGTCGCTCTCGGAGATCGTGCGGGCCGTCAACCAGGTGGGTGCGGCGCCGAGTGATCTGGTTGCCATTCTGGAGGCGCTCAAGGAAGCGGGTGCACTCCAGGCGCAGTTGATTGTCATTTAGCTGTGAACACCATCGACGCGGGACAGTACCTCGACTTGCGCGGCCTGGCGCAACTGCGTCACCAGGCACGCCAGACCCCTGAAGCCGACGCAACCCTGCGCCAGGTCGCAGAACAGTTCGAGAGTCTGTTCGTGCACATGGTGCTGAAGTCACAGCGTGCAGCGACCTTCGGCGATCCGCTGTTCGACAGCAACGCGCTCGACACCTACCGCGACATGCAGGACCAGCAGATGGCGCTTGAACTCGCGCGCCGTGGCGGTTTCGGGCTTGCCGATGTGCTGGTACAACAGCTGGGCAAGTTCCACAACGTCGGCCAGCCCGCCGAGGCTGAAGCCGCCGACGCCAGCGTCGATACGGGTGCCGGTGCCGGGGGCGTCAGCGAGACGGCGCTGCGCTTCACACCGCCGGTCACGCTGAACCGCGAGGTCGGGTCGGACGCCCAGCCTGCACTGAGGCCGACGGTCGAGACGGCCGCGTCGGCACTCGGGTTCGACCCGTCTGATTGGCCGGGTGTTGCGCTGGACACCGTGACGCCAGGCGCGCGCGACGCAGCCCTGGCCCCGCACAAGCCGGTTGAGCCGGTTGCCGTACAGACCGGCGCTGCGCCACTTGAGCCGCTTCGGGGTATCCCGCTGGCCGTCTCTTCGCACCTGAGCTACCGTGTCGAGCCTGCTCGGTCCGGTTCACCGGCCGATGCACCTGCCTGGTCCTCGCCCGAGCAGTTCGTGCACGCGGTGATGCCGCACGCCCGCAGCGCGGCGCAGGCGATCGGCGTCGACCCGCGGGTGCTGGTCGCCCAGGCGGCGCTGGAAACCGGTTGGGGCCAACACGTGCCGCACGATGCCCGGACAGCGGGTTTCAACCTGTTCGGCATCAAGGCCGACGCGCGCTGGCAGGGCGAGCGCGTGGCCTGGAACACGCTTGAGCACGACGGCGTCGAGTTTCGGCCAACGCGTGCCCAGTTCCGCGCCTACGCGGGCGTTGAACAGGCTGTGAACGACTACGTGGACTTCCTGCGTGACAATCCGCGTTACGAACCGGCCCTGGCCCGCGCGGAGGACGCCGACGCGTACGTCGAGGCCTTGCACGCGGCGGGTTACGCCACAGACCCGGACTACGCCGACAAGGTCTTGTCCATCCTGCACGGCAATCGGCTGAACCAGGCCGTGGCGACGGCGGAGGGCTGACCACGATGGCGCCTACAGTTCGGCCACATCGGGCCGCTACCGCTGTTAATGTGATGCATGATGCGCGTCTGTCGACGCGAACACGGCCACCGAAGGGCGGTGTGATCACCGGGCATCACGCGCGCCAGGAAGGGTCTCATGCCTGATTTGTATGGCATCGCCACCAGCGGTCTGCGCGCCACGCAGTCCTCGCTCAGCACGGTTGGCAACAACATCGCCAACGCGAACACCGACGGCTACCACCGACAGCGGGTCGAGAAAACCGAATCCATCTCGGTGCAGTTCGGCAGCTTCCGCTACGGCACCGGTGTGCAGATCGACGCGCTGGTCCGGGCGCACAACGAAATCGTGTCCAAGCAGCTCCGCGTCGCGACCTCCGACCTGTCACGCCACGAGCAGCTCGCCGAGGTGTCGCGTCAGGTGTCGGATCTCTTTGGCGAGGAGGGCTACGGGCTTGACGAGGGCCTGAGCAAGTTCTTCAACGACATCCGCGACGCGACTAACGACCCGAGCTCCGTGCCCCTGCGCACCGTGGTGCTCGAGAGTGCGCGGTCGTTGGCCCACAAGTTTCAGGGCATGGACAACGAGCTCAAAGCCGTGTCCAACAACGTCGAGAGTGAAATCAGACAGCAGACCAGCGAGCTGAATCGCCTCACTGATGAACTCGGCAAGATCAACCAACGCATCCACGCGGTGTCTGGGACGACGGCGAAAAACGTGTCACCGGACCTGCTCGACGAGCGCGATCGGTTGCTGCACCAGATCAGCGAGCGGGTGAACATCCACACCCGGTTTTACGACGACGGCGCGGTGAACGTAACAGTGCAGAGCGGTCACACGCTGGTCAACAAGGAAGGCGGCTACCCGCTCCAGCTCGAGGTGGCCTCGGACCGCCACGATCGCTTCGACCTGCGTGCGTCGGACGGCGGCCAGCCGGTGATCACCGAGATGCTGCAGGGTGGCACGCTCGGCGCGCTGTTGCACGAGAGCCGCGACGTGATCGACGAGGCGCGTGACAACATCGGGCGCCTGGCGGTTGGCCTGAGCGAAATGCTGAATGCGCAGCACCGCATTGGTGTGACACCGGCGGGTGATTTCGGTGGCAACTTCTTCGACGTGGGTGAACCCAACATCGTCAGCAACCTCAACAACACAGGCCTGGCTACCATCGACGTCGCCTACGTCGATGCAACTGCGTTGCGCGGCGGCGACTACACGCTCTCCTACGACGGCGCCAACTGGACCTTCGCCTCGGAAGACGGCACCAGCAGCGTCTCGGGCGCCGGGCCGACGTTGACGCTCGATGGCCTGGAGCTCACGCTTGGCGGCACCGCCGTCGCTGGCGACACCTACCTGGTGCAGCCCACCAACGGCGCCGCAGCGCGGCTGACACTGGGCTTGAACGACGCCTCCGAGCTTGCGGCGAGCCTGCCGGTGCGCGCTGTCGTCGACAGCGAAAACGTCGGCAACGGCCGGTTGACCGGACCCGAGTTGCTCGATGTCACGGACCCTGGCTTGCGCACGCCAATCGACATCGTCTTCAACAACCCGGCGACCAGCTTCGACCTGATTGACACCTCGACCGGCACGACCGTGGCTGCCGCGCAACCGTACACACCCGGCGACCCGATCGACCTCAACGGGTGGCGGGTGCGCATCGACGCCACGCCGCAGGCAGGTGACCGGTTCGTTGTCGAGGACAACGCGGGCGGCACGGCCTTCCACAACCTGCGCGAGATCTCGGATCTGCAGGTCAAGGACTATTTCGAGAACGGGACCGCTTCGGTCGAGGACCTGTTTCAGAATGCCCTGGGCGAAGCGGCCGGGGTCGCCGCAGCGTCCCAGCTCGGCGTCGAGAGCCAGCGTGCGTTGCACGAGAACCTGAGCGAGCGCCTGGAGTCCGAGGTCGGCGTGGACCTCGACCAGGAGGCGGCCGATCTGCTGCGTTTCCAGCAACACTACCAGGCGAACGCCCGGGTGCTCACCGTGGCGCAGGACCTCTTCAACACCATCCTCGGAGCCATGCGGTGAGCCTCTCGAACCGCGCGGGCACGGCCGCTGACGGGACGGGTGTCGCACCCGGCGCGCGCGTCGGGGCCTTGAGCAGGGGACGCCCACAATGCGCATAACCCACAATCTCACCTTCGATCGGGCGCTGTCTTCGTTCAACCAACAGAACAGCCGGATCTACGACCTCCAAGGTCAGTTGTCGAGCGGCGTGCGGCTGCAATCGCCCGACCAGGCACCCGTCGATGCGGTGCGGGTCAGCCGCTTGAACAGCCTCAACGCGCGGATGGAGCAGTACCAGGAGAACATCAACCTGGTGAACCACCGCCTGGGCGTGGAGGAGAGTTCGCTGCGCAACATCACGACCCTCTACCAGCGCGCCCGCGAGCTCACCATTCAGGCCGGTAACACGTCCTTGCCGACGGAGTCGCGCGAGGCGATAGCAACCGAACTCGAGTCGCGCATGTCGGAGCTCGTGGACCTGATCAACACCAAGGACTCGCTTGGCAACTACGTGTTCGCCGGCTACGATGGGAGAACCAAACCGGTCGAGATGACCCTGACCGACGGCCTCGGGCGGGTGGAGATGCGCGGCGGAGAGGTCGAACACCGGGTGGAAGTCGGCGAGGCCCGCGACGTCATCGTCGGTGATCATTCGGCGAAAAACGTGCTGCGCACCGACAGTGCCACAGCGCTGCGCACACGCGCGGATGTCACCAACACCGGCACCGGGCTGATGCTGCCGGCCTTTGTCTCCGACGAAACCGCCTTTGCCGGTGACACGCTGACGGTCGAATTCGTCGGTGCGAACACCATCGACGTGCGCGACAGCGGTGGCACCGTGGTGGCGGCGGGTTTGACCGTTGTCACTGGCGAGCGCATCGACTTTGCCGGTGTCACAACCACCTTCGACGGCTCGCCCGCAGTGGGCGACACCTTCACCATCGAGCCCGGGCTGCGCAAGGACGCCTTCGGGGTGTTCAATCAGATGATCGACGCCTTGCGCGGCGGCACCGACGAGCAACTGACCGAAGCCGTCGACCGCACCCTGACCGATTTCGACGGGTTGATGAGCACGGTGTCCACAGCGACGGCAAGCCTCGGCGCGCGGCTGAACTCGCTCGAATCGCAGAGCGACAGCCTGAGCGACTACTCCTTGCGCACGAGCAAGACGATCTCTTCGCTGCGTGACACCAACTACGCGGAAGCGGCGTCCAACCTGCAACGCGAATTGGCCATACTGCAGGCCGCACAGCAGACTCTGTCGTTGATGCAGCGTAACAGCCTGTTCAACTTCCTCTGACGGCGCGCGCGCAACCGCACCGTTCCGGTGCGTGGTGCGTGTCCCGGCCCCGTCTCTCCTTCACTGAACGTCTGCGCACAGCGCGCGTGTGCGCTGTGTCTGTTGCCGCGTTGGCCGTGACGGGCTGCGTGTGCGTCCGAACGTGTCCTGACACGTTGGCCGCGCCCTGAACGCACGCGTAGGGCGTCGACGCAATGGTGTCGTGTCAGAGAAAAGACGCACAGCATTTGTGTACGGCACTAAAGAAACAGGTGTGAACGCCGTCACACATACCGAGAGAAATGATATCGCTGGCGCGAGAGTATTCATGTGTCACCGAGTTGCCGTGGTTGTCGAGCACTGCTGTGCAGTTCAACCCCGCTCCGGACAGTCACCCGACAATCGTTTGCCAGAGGCTCAAAGTAACTTGCTCACCAAAGAGTCTTGGAGAAAACAATGACGGTAATCAATACCAATATGATGTCGATGAACGCGCTCGGGCGCGTTGGCGACGCTGGCAGCTCGTTGGCCACGGCGATGGAACGTCTCTCGTCTGGTCTGCGTATCAACAGTGCGAAAGACGACGCGGCGGGTCTTGCGATCTCGGACCGCATGACCTCTCAGATCCGCGGCCTGTCACAGGCCGTGCGGAACGCGAACGATGGCGTGTCGCTGGCCCAGACCGCAGAAGGCGCGTTGCAGGAATCCGGCAACATCATGCAGCGTATGCGCGAGCTGGCGGTGCAGGCGGCGAACGACACCAACTCCGCGAGTGACCGCGCCAACCTGCAAAAGGAAGCTGCGCAGCTGCAGACCGAGTTGAACCGCATTGCCAACACCACGACCTTCAACGGTCGCAACCTGCTCGATGGCACCTTCGCTAACGCGAAATTCCAGGTGGGCTTTGAGGCGAACCAGACCATCAACGTGAATGTCGGTGACGCACGCGCCACCAGCATCGGCACGCACTACGCGTCCACCGGCGCTGGCACGGGCACGGCGGCCGTGGGTGCCCTGGCCAACGGCATTGCGGCGGGCACCGTCGCTGTTGACGGTTCACAGGGCAGTGCCACCGTCACGGTTGCGGCGGGTGATTCCGCTCGCGACATTGCACAGGCGATCAATGCGGAATCAGACGGCACAGGCGTGCAGGCTGGGGCGTCCACGAGTGCACTGCTCGGTGTGTCTGCCGCGGGCGCGGTGGCTTTCGACCTGCAGGGCCAGAATGAAGATGCGGCCATCCGGGTTGCTGCCACGCTGTCGGATGCAACCAACCTGACCGACCTCGCCAAGGCGATCAACGACGTGCAGGGCAAAACCGGTGTCACCGCCACCTTGAGCGACGACCGCGCGCAGATACTGTTGGAAAACAGCGAAGGCTACGACGTCACCCTGGCGAACGTGGGCGCATCGGCTTTGACGCTTCAGGGTGTCGAGGCCGTGAACGACCGTGCAGTCGGCGATTCCGCCTTTGATTCCGGTGCAGGTGCTGTCCTGGCGGTTGCCGCCGGCACGGGCACCGGCACCGTGGCGGGCACCGTGACCTTTGACTCTGCCAAGTCGTACTCGGTCACGGCGAGCGATGCGTCGCTCGGTGCGGCCGGTGTGGCCACCGTATCGTCACTCATCGACGTTGGCTCGATCGACATCGGCACACAAGATGGGGCCAACGCGGCGCTGAATGTGCTGGACGGCGGCCTGGCGGCCATCTCCGATGTGCGGGCCGACCTCGGTGCGATCATGAGCCGGTTCGAGAACACCATGAACAATCTCAACAATGTGGTTGAGAACACCTCAGCGGCGCGTTCCCGCATCGTCGACGCGGACTTTGCCGCCGAAACGGCGAAGCTGTCAAAAGCTCAGGTGCTGCAACAAGCGAGCATGGCCATGCTGGCGCAGGCCAACCAGCAACCGCAACAGGTTCTGACGCTGCTCCGGTAAACCGGGCAGGGCATCAGACCGCCTCAGGGCCCGTCTTCGGACGGGCCTTTTTTGTTTGTGTGTAAAGGAATGGTAACCGCCGCCGAAGTAGTAACTAAATCAGTCCTGGCGCCCAGCCTCTCCTCGGATTGACATAATAAAAGCGTGCGTCCTGCACAGTGGATTGATACTCAGTCATTTTCCTAGCTCCCTGTTGTGCACTCGCGTTTGCGTATTGCAGGCGCCACGGCCGTACGCTCAATCAACTGGAGAGTAAGATGACCTCAATCAGTAGCAATCTGCTGTCCCTGAATGCACAGGGAAGTGTGAGCAAAGCCGGGTTCAGTTTGGCCACCTCGATGGAGAGGCTGTCGTCTGGATTGCGTATCAACAGCGCGCGGGACGACGCGGCCGGCCTTGCCATTTCGGATCGCATGAGTTCGCAGATCCGTGGATTGTCTCAGGCAGTACGCAATGCTAATGATGGCGTCTCGTTGGCACAGACCGCCGAGGGCGCGCTGCAGGAGTCGGGCAACATCATGCAGCGTATGCGTGAGCTGGCCGTACAGTCTGCAAATGACACCAACTCCGCGTCTGATCGCGTCAACCTGCAAAAAGAAGTGTCGCAGTTGCAGACAGAGTTGAACCGGATCGCCAACACCACCTCCTTCAACGGCAAGAACCTGCTCGACGGCAGTTTCACCAATGCCAAGTTCCACGTGGGCTTTCAGGCGGACCAGTCGATCAACATCAACATCGGCGATGCGCGCGGCACCAGTATCGGCACGAACTCGCTGTCGACCGCGGCGGGCACCAGCACGGTTGCCGTCGCGACAGCGGCCAACGGAATAGCGGCCACTGTATTGAACCTGGACGGTGCGCTGGGCAGTGCGACCGTGAACGCCGCGGCTGGTGAATCTGCCAAGTCGATCGCCGACAACATCAACGCGAACACGGACGCCACCGGTGTCGAGGCGAACGCACACACCTACGCCATGCTGACCGCCGGTGCCGCCGGCGCGGTGGCGTTTGATCTCGAGGGCCAGAACGAGGGTGACGGCATCCGCGTCGCGGCGACCCTGGCGGCGACTACCGATCTCACGGACCTCGCCACCGCCATCAACGATGTGTCGGGCAAGACGGGCATCACCGCCACGCTGAGTGACGACAAGAGCCAGATCCTGCTCGAGAACAGCGAGGGGTACGATATTTCGATCGCCAACGCTGGTGCGACGGCCCTGGACATTCAGGGCGTCGAAGCCGTGGGTGACCGCGCGGTGGGTGAGGATGCCTTCGCGGCCGGCTCACTGGTTGGCGCGGCAGCCACCATTGCAGCAACGACGGGCCTCGGTACGGTTGCGGGGACGATCACCTACAACTCGTCCAAGTCTTTCTCGGTGACATCGGACACCGCCTCGCTCGGCGCTGCGGGCGTGGCCACGGTCTCCGCGCTGGACGACGTGGGCTCGATCGACATCAGCACGGCGGAGGGCGCCAACGCGGCCCTGAACATCCTCGATGGTGGCCTCGCGACCATCTCGGATTCCCGTGCCGAGCTCGGTGCCACGATGAACCGCTTTGAGTCCACGATGAACAACCTCAACAACGTCGTGGAAAACACCACCGCAGCGCGCTCTCGCATCACCGACGCGGATTTCGCTGCCGAAACGGCGGCGCTGTCCAGGGCGCAGGTGTTGCAACAGGCCAGTATGGCCATGCTTGCACAAGCGAATCAGCAGCCCCAGCAGGTGCTGTCCCTCCTGAGATAAGGGTCCGAGCGGATGACCCACCGGCCGGCCTTTCGGGGCCGGCCACTCCCACATAAAAAAGGCCCTGACCGAATTCGTGTCAGGGCATCTCTTGCGACCGGGTTCAATCAACGTCTGAACGCATTAGCAGATTGTCAGTATTCTCGCATCCCGAAGTAAATCAGTGCCTTGTGACCTCGCTGGGACACTGTGCGCTGATTATTAAGGAATTGAAATGTGCGCCGCTATCAAGTGCAAGGGGACGCATCTCAGTCCGCGTTGCCTTGGTGCGAGTTCAATTATTCGAAAACGTAGTGTCAAACGGGCTCAGTCGGGTTTAACGGAATCTCCCGGCATACGCCTGAACTTCGTCAGATGGTTGGATAATTACACAATTTGGGGAGTAATGAAATGACGATGATTAACACCAATATGTTCTCGCTGAATGCCCAAGGCAAAGTGGGCTCGGCAGAGGGAACATTGGCAATGGCGATGGAGCGCCTGTCTTCCGGGTTGCGCATCAACAGCGCCCGGGATGACGCTGCGGGCCTCGCCATTTCCGACCGCATGTCTTCACAGGTGCGCGGTTTGACGCAAGCTGTGCGGAACGCTAACGACGGCGTGTCCCTCGCTCAAACTGCCGAGGGTGCGTTGCAGGAGTCCGGTGCGATCATGCAACGGATGCGTGAGCTGGCCGTGCAGTCTGCCAACGAAACCAACTCGGCCTCGGACCGGGTGAACCTGCAGAAAGAAGTGTCGCAGCTGCAGACCGAGTTGAACCGCATCGCGAACACGACCACGTTCAACACCAAGAACCTGCTCGACGGTTCCTTCACCAACGCGAAATTCCACGTGGGGTTCGAGGCCAACCAGACCATCAACATCAACATCGGTGATGCACGCGGCACGAGCATCGGCACAAACTACTTGTCTACCACGGCCGGAACCGCAAACGCGGCGGCGGCCGCTGCCGTGAACGGCGTTGCCGCCGGCACCGTTGCAGTTGATGGCTCGCTCGGCAGTGCCACGGTCACTGTGGCTGCGGCCGACAGCGCCCGCGACATCGCTGCCGCCGTCAATGGTGAGGCGGATACAACGGGTGTCACAGCTTCTGCCGCGTCCTACGCGATTCTCGAAGTCGGTGCGGCCGGTGCGGTGGCATTCGACCTTGAAGGTCAGAACGAGGGTGACGGTATCCGGGTGGCGGCGACTCTTGCCGCGGCCACGGACATCAGTGACCTCGCGAAAGCGATCAACGACGTCGCGGGTAAAACCGGCATTACGGCATCCCTGAGTGACGACGGCAGCCAGATCCTGCTCGAGAACCAGGAAGGCTACGACATCTCGATTGCCAACATCGGTGTGACGGCGCTGGACCTGACCGGTGTCGAGGCCCCGAGTGACCGCGCGGTGGGTGAGGACGCGTTTGCTGCCGGTTCGGCAGCGGGTGCGACAATCACGATGGCGGCCGGGACTGGCGTGGGTACCGTGGCGGGAACCGTTGCGTTCGACTCGCCCAAGTCCTTCACGGTCACGGCGAGCGATGCGTCACTCGGTGCGGCCGGTGTGGCGACCGTGTCATCGCTCAACGACGTCGGCTCGGTTGACATCAGCACACAGGCCGGGGCGAACGCCGCCTTGAACGTGCTCGATGGCGGCCTCGCTTTCGTCTCCGACATCCGCGCTGACCTCGGTGCGATCATGAACCGCTTCGAGTCCACGATGAACAACCTGAACAACGTGGTCGAGAACACCACGGCAGCGCGTTCACGCATCACCGACGCGGATTTCGCCAAGGAGACTGCCGCATTGTCCCGGGCACAGGTACTCCAGCAGGCGAGTATGGCGATGTTGGCCCAGGCCAACCAGCAGCCCCAGCAGGTGCTGTCACTGCTTCGGTAAACTACACGCGCCTGGCGCACCACAGGCCGACCTTCGGGTCGGCCTTTTTAATGCATGAGACCGTGGATCGTAATGTGCACCGCTGAAGGCGGCGCATCCGTCGGCCGATAGGTATCTCACCAGGATAGGCTTGCGGGCGGGCGCTGGCGTTTGGCCGCGCGTGCCGAGGAATACAGAGATGGCAACAATTCAGAGTCCGGGTATCGGGTCGGGGCTGGATGTCAACAACATTGTCGAATCCCTCGTCGAGGCCGAGGGCGCACCCGCCCGCCAGCGACTCGACAGCCGCGAGGCGAGGCTGCAAGTGCAGATCAGTGCGCTGGGTGCCTTGAAGTCGGCGGCGAGTGAGTTTCGCTCATCCCTGTCCTCACTCAAGACCACAACAACCTTCAACACCCGCTCGATCACCGCCAACCAGGAGGGCCTGGTGTCGCTCGATGCCGGCACGGCGGCCGTCCCGGGCAGCTACAACATGAAAGTGCTGGAACTTGCGCAAGCCCAGAAATCGGCAACCGCGGGTTTTCTGTCCGAAGGTGTCGAGGTGGGCACCGGTACGCTCACGGTTGCCATCGGGGACGAGACCTTCGACATCGAAGTGGATGCGAGCAACAACACGCTCGCCGGACTGCGCGACGCGATCAATGACACGCTCGCGAGTCAGGGGGTTTCAGCGACATTGCTCAATGTCGACGACCCGGACGACCCCGACGGCGGTATCCACACCCGCATGCTCATCACCAGTGAAAAGTCGGGTTCGGATCAGGCGATCACCATCAGTGTGGCTGACGACGATGGCAACAACACGGACGCCGCGGGCCTGTCGGCGTTGGCCACCGAGAACCTCGAGGTGCTCAGCGAGGCCAAGGACGCCGTGGTCGAGATCGAGGGACTCACCGTAACGTCTGCCACCAACAAACTGGAAAACGTGATCGACGGCGTCACGATCGAACTGACCAAGGCAGACCCGGACACCGACATCGAGATCACGATCGCCGAGGATCACTCGGAAGTGACCGAAGCCGTGAGCCAGTTTGTCGAGGGCTACAACGCGCTGATCACCAGCATCGCGGGGTCGGACAGTTTCGACTCGGACACCGACACGGCCGGCGCCTTGTTGGGCGACGCGAGCGTGCGGTCGTTCAAACTCGCGCTCAGCCGCATCATGGGGACCATTGATCGCCAGGCGGAGTCGTCCTTCAGCTCATTGCCGGCAATTGGCATCACCACGAACGAGGACGGCAGCCTCTCGCTGGACAGCGCCGCGCTCGAGCGGGCACTGAGCACGAACCGCGAAGACGTGTTGAACCTGTTCACGCGGGAGGACGTCGGCGTTGCAATCCAACTCGATGATTTGGCAAACAATTATTCTCGCTTCGACGGTGTTTTCTCGACCCGTCTGGACGGGTTGGAAACACGCGTTGACGCCATTTCGGACGAACGCATCAATCTGCAGACGCGTTTGGACGCTGCTGAATTGCGTTATCGGGCGCAGTTCGAATCCTTGGATCAACTGATGTCGACGCTGACCCAGACGGGCAACTTCCTTACCCAGACTTTCTCGACTAACAACGATAACTAAACCAGTGTTCAATGGATTGCGCATATAGTAAGGTTTCAGCTTTAGTCAGAAACTCTGCCGAAATGATCAGTGGATATATCTTCACTCAGCGGATACTTCCCGAAGTACTTCTGTAGATCCCATAAAATACTAAATCTAGAGAAATATAAATCAGTCCAGAAAAGCAAAAATCGAGTGGTCGAAATTAAAAGGGCGGCGTGAACTAACGGTCTGCTTATCAGCATTAGTTTAGACAAAGAAAGCTGGCCAATAGTCGTTTGTGCCTCACCGTCCGGCCTAGTATGGTCTTATTGTGAGCGAATCAAGGATAGATAGGAAGAGTAGAAAGGAATCTAGCTGTGTCAGCCGAGATTTAGGGATGTTGCGAAGCCGCCTGCTTCGGTACGTTAAAGGATGTCGAAATGGAATTCATAGATAAGCTCTCACTGAAGCAGTGCCTCACACTCTTGCTTCTAGCTCCAACAATAGCTTTTCTTCATCTTGTCGTATTAGAAATTCGCCAAGATCTTGATTCAATTTCCATAGCTGAAAGGCATCTCACCTTACCTTACTATTTCTCGGCTTATGCAGATGTCATTCATGAAGTACAAAATGAGAGGGAATTAACAGTCGGTTATCTAAGTACAAGTGGAAGTGATTTTCTATCGAAGATACAACCACAACAGGCTAAGACCGATGATGCAGTTCTTTCACTAAAGCGGTTGCATGAGAGGCAAAGTGGAGGCACGCTAGATGAAGTAGCAAAGACTACGGATGATGCCTTATTACTGCTCGGCGAGTTAGCAAATGTAAGGCAGAGTAGCGAAGCGGTTGGATTGAACCTAAAGGCCACAGTTGACTCCTACGCCGTCGTTATCGATGGTTTACTACATAGAATCGGTGCGATGACCAAAATTGTTGAATCTGGAAAGACTGCAACCGATGTCGTCGCATTCCTTGATGTACTAAAAACCGCGGAAGCCGCGAGTTTGGAGCGGGCGGCTCTTGTGGAGGTGTTCGCGAGGCAAGTAGTCTCACACACTGATTTTAAGCGAATCGTGAGCGCAGTAGCTAAACAAGAATCCAATAATGATCACTTCGTGGCAACCGCGCCAGCACCTATTCGTATTCTATTCGAAAAAGTAATTTCATCACCCTCTTACGCAGACGCTTTGGCGATGCGCGATCTAGCTCTTGGCGTTGCATCTGGAGAAATTAGTAAGGACGAGCTAAATATTCATCCTTTAGAAGTTTTTAATTCTCACGCCAATAAAATTAGTGGCCTTTCAGAGGTAGAGCAGCGAATCAGATATGATATGGAAAATATCGCGCAAACGCAGTACGACGAGAGCATCAGGCTGCTCTGGATTGCCGTAGCGGAGGCCTTGTTTGTATTGTCTACAACTGTAGCCATAGTAACTTTAATTGTTCGTTCTATATTGGGAGCGATTCATACAGCTACAGAGAGTGCGCAGAAACTTGGAAAAGGCGATTTGTCCGGTTCATTTTTTACCGCTAGGCACGATGATATAGGAAATCTGTTACGTGCTCTGGAAAGCGCAAGAATAAGCCTTATCGAGGTATTTAGATCGATAGAAAAAACCGCGAATGAACTAAATAGCGATGCTCAAGAAATTGAATCGGGAAACTTAAGCTTGAGTGAGCGGACCTTGTCACAAGGGCGGCAGCTGGAATCGATTAGACGCGAAATTGGTCTGTTGTCATCGGCAGTTTCAAATTCCACATCACGACAAAGAGATGGCGACAGTCTAGCTCAGCGTGCGCTTAGCTTGGCGGGCGACTGCGGCGAGATGGTCGAGATACTCTTTACCACCATGGGGGACATTGAAAGTTCAAGTAAGGATGTTAAGACCATAACATCTGTTATTGATGAAATTGCTTTTCAAACGAATCTCCTTTCTTTAAATGCTGCCGTAGAAGCAGCCCGTGCCGGAGAAACTGGAAAAGTTTTTGCGGTTGTAGCATCGGAGGTCCGCCAACTTTCTCAACGAAGTAGCAGCGCTGCAAGTGAGATTGGTGTATTGGTCGATACGAGCGTGGACAAGGTAACGACTGGAGGAAAGCTCGCCGCAAGTGCGAGGGAATCCCTAGCAGAGGTGCGTAACGCTATGCAGTCTGTCGCGGATGTAGTGGCTGAGCTTGCCGCGTACAGTGATACCCAGGAAGGAGAGATACGAGAAATTTACTTTATGGTTCAAGAGATTGATCGTGTAACATTTTGCAACAATTCCATGGTAGATGAAGTAGCGGAAGCAAGCACACGTTTGTGCAGGAACTCATCCGCGTTAAAGAAATCACTGCAGTGTTTTTTAGTGCCACCTGACCCGCGAGGCTCAGTGGAATTTGGATGAGAGTTGCATTTATACTTTGCGTCCAAACTACCAAAAATAGAGTAAAAAAAGCGCTTTTTGGTTCAAGTCCTATTAGCGCGAAGTGAGAAGCAGGCGATCGATTGGCATAAGGTTGTAAGCGCAACCAAACAGCCAACCAAAAGACCGCCGCCATGCTCGATACTACGTTCGCCGGCCTGAGCTGGGTAGGCCTTGTGCCCCGTTCCGCGACATCGCTTGCCGAGCAGTGCTGTGTGATCGAGCTACAACCCGACCCAGCCTGCACGCCCCGGTGTGCTGGCTGCTCACAGCGGTGTGCTCGTGTGCACGACATCGCCATCAGGCGCATCAGAGACCGCGGTCTTTTCGAGGTCTGTTTTTGGCTCGATGTGCCCGTGCGACGCCTGCGTTGTCCACGCTGCGGCGTGTGCCGAGAGTGGATTGAGTGGCTTTCGCCGCGCTCGCGCATCACTGTGTCGCCGGACATCAGAAACTGACCCACTTCGGACAAAAATACTGACCCACCTCTGTAACCGTAGGGCTCCGCGAGGAGGAGCCCATCGATGCTTTCAGAGGAGCATATTTTAGAGATCAAAATTCTGTCGCAGCGCTATGGCAAGAGCATTCGTGCCATCGCTGCCGAGCTGGGGATATCCCGTAACACCGTCAGACGGTATCTGAGGGGCGAAGGGCCGACGGCAAGACCCAGTGGGCGCGGACCGGGACGCCCTCGATCACTTGAGCGCTACGAGGCCTACCTCACCGAACGCGTGACCAAGGCCGCCCCACACCGCGTGCCTGCCACGGTGCTGACCCGCGAGGTTGCAGCCATGGGTTACACGGGCAGCGAGCGCACGGTGCGCCGCTTTGTCGCAGCGCTGTATCAGGACGCGCAGCCCGAACCCACACCGGTCGAACGCTTCGAGACCCTGCCAGGCCAACAGATCCAGATGGACTGGGCAGAGGAGCGCCTCGATGGCCGCAAAGTCTATTGCTTCATCGGGCTACTCGGCTACAGCCGGGCGCTGTACGTCGAGTACGTCGACTCGATGAAGAGCAGCGTGCTGATCGCTTGCCATGAACGCATGTTGATCGCCTTTGGCGGCGCGCCGAACGAGATCCTCTACGACAACATGAAGACGGTCGTGTGTGCGCGAGATGCCTACGGGCGCACCAAGCACCGATTCCAGAACGATCTTTATGAGTTGGCAAAGCGGCACGGGTTCTTGCCGAGGCTGTGTCGTCCTTACCGACCACAGACCAAAGGCAAAGTGGAGCGCTCAGTCCACTACATCCGCCACAGCTTCTTTGTGCCTTTGATGACCCGCTTGGCGCTGGATGGCATCACACCGGATCTGCAGCGACTCAACGCCGAGGCACGCCACTGGTGTGATGCCGTTGCCAACCGACGCATCCACGGCACAACCGGCGAAGTGCCGGCCATGCGCTTGCTCGAAGAGCGCGCACACCTCAGCTCACTGGGGGCTCAGCCCCCAGTGTTGACTGTCCACTCAGCTGACGGGTCGCCGGTGCGTCGATGGCCACGCGAACGCATCCAGCGTTCGCCAAAATACTACGACACCGTGTTAAGCGAGGCCTTGTCATGAGCGCCCGTGCAGCGGCCTCTAACACCCAGAGCCTGGAGCGGGTCGCTGAGCTTTGTGCCGCCTTGTCACTCAATGCTGTAGGCGATCAGTTCGTGACGTTGGCTGACGACGCCGCGCGACACAAGCACGCGTTCACGGACTACCTCTCGGCATTGCTCGAGGCGGAGTACGCAATGCGCCAGGAACGCAGTCGGCAGATGATGCTCAAACTCGCCACCTTGCCAACGGTCAAGACCCTTGAGGAACTCGACTACGAGGCTGCGCCAGGATTGCCCAAAGCGAAGATCCAGGAGCTTTCCAGCCTCGCCTTCGTTGAACGCCGAG
>JBCCUP010000046.1 GCA_039196715.1 Pseudomonadota bacterium | reverse complement strand
TGCTAATCCAAGAAGGATAGACCCAAGAGCAAAGGATATCAGGATCGTTGGCGGCATTAGCCCAGCGAAGAATTCATCCCAAAGGTTCGAGAAGTAAAAGCCGCCTTCGGCGTCCTTGCTATAAATTGGGCGCGACAGGAACGCCAACAGGATCACGAATGCTGCAAAAACGCTGGACCATATTGGAAAGCTGTCGCCTTCGCCCAAGTTCGCTGCAATCATGTAAAGGTGAAACAGAACGGCAATTGGTAAAGTGATCCTGAGTACCGTGAGGTTTCTGTAGGCCGCATAAGCCACAGCCAAAGTGATCAACAAAATGAACAGGCCGGCAAAGGGCACGGTACCGGCGAATGCTCCTCCAAGCCCAAGACCAAACACGCGGCATACTGTGAGGATGCCGAGACAGATCAAGGCAACCTCAGCCCCGTAGAACTTGGACGTTTCCGGTTGGTCTTCGTCTGCCAGGATGGGTCCCAGGCTGGGGTTCAGCCAGCACCTGCCCAGCGTATAGAGCAGATAGAGTGACGCCAAAAGCGCCCCCGGGATAAAGGCGCCACGGAAGAGATCGAGCGTAGAGACCTCCAAAACTGGCCCCATCACAATCAGCATGATCGACGGCGGGATCAGAATGCCGAGCGTACCGCCCGCCGTGATCGTACCGGCCGCGAGTTTCACGTCGTAGCCGGACCGGCTCATCGTGGCGCCCGCCATGATCCCCAACAGGGTGACCGACGCGCCGACGATGCCCGTCGCGGCGGCAAAGATTGTGGACACGATAAGCACAGCGATAAAGAGCGCCCCGCGCACACGGGCCATGATCATCTGGATTGAGGCAAAGAGCCGCTCCATAAGTCCGGCACTTTCCATCACGATGCCCATCAGCACGAAAAGCGGGACAGCCATCAGCTGATCGTTCAGCATGGTGGAGTTGGTGTTCAGCGTCATGAGCAGCGTTGTGAGCTTGAAGTTCGCGCCCCAGATGCCAAAGACGAAGGCTAAAAAGATCAGCGTGAACGAAATCGGGAACCCGATGAAAATCACGAACAGCATTGCGCACAGCATTATCAGCCCGATGATGGGTTTGCTGAGTTCCGGGCGCGCAGACATCATTTCGGTGAACTGCGCGCCGCCCGGCACCAGATCGGGTGCAAAGATCGCCAGTGAAAGCCATATCAGAGCGATCAGATAGATTGGCAGGGCGCGTACGAACCAGCGTTCGCGTTCTTTACCCATCTTGTGAAAAGCCCGGAAAATCTCGGGAAGACCTTGCAACAGCAGGAGGAACCCTCCGATGGGCATGGCCAGACGCGCGGGCCAAAGGATGGGTTGCCACGCGCGGTCCAGCGCCAGACGCTCGCCGGTTTCGTACGCGAGGTACCTGTATTGGGCAGACACCACGGTGAAAAAGATCATCGACGGGATGAAAAACAAAAGATACGCCACGGCGTCGACGGTGGCCTGTGTCTTGCTGCTCCAGTTGCGATAGAGAAAGTCGGCGCGGATATGCACGCCGCGCATCAGGCCATAGCCGGCCCCTGCCATCCACAAGACGCCAGCGATCATGCGGCTGAGGTCATAGGCCTGCAATGTCGGGCCAAGGCCCATGCTGCGGGCAAATTCCTCGTAGCCTGCGTTTTGCAAGATGATGAAGCTGTTGCGCGAGAAAACCTCCCATACAACGATGGCGATCAGGGGGACCATCATCAGCGCGATTATCTGACCGGCGCGGTAGTTGATCACGTCGATGGCCGCAGTGATGGGGCGCTGCCATGCCGTCATATCCTCTGGCGTTTCGCCCGGCGCTTCGGCCCGTCGTTCGGCGATCAGTTCGTCCGCGATTTCCAGATCTTCCGGATTTGGTTCGTCGGCTGCCATGTGGTTGTCCCTCCCATGGACGCGGATTTGTAATCCACGCTCTTATTGTCGAAACGTCTGTCGAAGACGCTTTGAGAATAAGAACGAACGGGCCCCGCTTGAGGGCCCGTTGCAGATATCTTTTACTTCATCGTGTCCGCAAAGGCGCGTCCAAGGCTTGCATTTGAGGTTTGCGCACCGGCCCAGAATGGGACGGCAACTTCCGCAAATGCTCTTTGTGACGCCCAGACCTCGGCAAAGAATTCGTTTTCAGCCACTGCTGCTTCCAGAGCCTTGGTTGCGGCCGCCGAATACTCGGTAAAGTAGTCCGCAGGCGTGTCTTCCAGAATAACGCCATGTACGTCCGTCAGTTCCTTCAGCGCCTTGCCGTTTTCAAAGATCCGATAGGACAGCGACTTGGAAAGCGATGCGTTGGCAGCCACTTCCAGTGCTTTCTGCTCGGCCTCGGTCAGGCTGTCATAGAAATCGCGGTTCACATACATGTCCGCGTTCACGGTCACCTGGTGCAGGCCCTGCAGGTAGTAGTGCTTCAGGACTTTCTGGAAACCGAACACGGAGTCGGGTTTCGGGCAGCACCACTCGGCCGCGTCGATGGTGCCTTTCTCGAGAGCGGGCAGGATGTCACCGCCACCCATGGCAACCGCAGGCACACCGATTTCAGCGTAGGCCGCACCGACCATGCCCGGCGGCGCACGGAAACGCAGCTTGCGGAAGTCGTCCATGGACTTGATCGGCTCGGGGAACCAACCGAGGGCTTCCGGGCCAACGGGCTGGAGCATGAAGCCCTTGACGTTGACGCCCATTTCGTCCCACAACCGGTCGTACAGTTCCTTGCCGCCGCCGTACTGGAACCAGCTCAGGAAGGCGATGTTGTCGAGGCCGACACCGGCGCCAGCAACGGGTGCACCGAACAGGTTGGCTGCAACGTGCTTGCCGCCCCAGTAGTGTGTCCAGGCAAAGCCGCCTTCGACGAGGCCGGCATCGACAGCGTCGATGATGTCACGCGGTCCGACAACGGCACCGGCGGGCAGCACTTCGATGGTGAGTGAACCGTCGGTCAGCGCTGCGACGTCCTTGCCGAATTCCTCGAGCATGACGACTTCGTCGGCCGAGTTCGGCAGGACCGACTGGATGCGCAGGACCTTGTCCGCCATGGCAGGCGATGCCATGAGGGTCAAGGCTGCTGCTGTAGCAGCGATGTGTTTGAGTTTCATGTCAACTCCTCTTGTTGAAAGAACCTTCGTGATGTGTTTTGCCGCGAGGCTGAAGGCAGCACCTCGAAGCTTATTGGTCCGACGTTCCACGTCAGCGGCGCTGGCGGGAACCGGCAGATTGCTTAAATGAGACCAACGGTCTCGATCGTACTCTCATTCGACGTGAAGTGACAGAACTATATTTCAAGTTCTTGATTCATTCTGGGCTTCGCTTCCGGTTTCTGCCCCTGCCGGTTGCGCCACGGTGGTCGGGTGGGCAGTTCGACGGCTCGAATTCGGCCGAACGGGGCCCAGCGTTGCGTGTCCCGCAGCCGGCGGCGGTCGGTCGAGCGGGCCGCGGGCGAGGTCGAGGCCGGGGATGGTGGGACCGGCGGCCCCTCGTTGGCCGGCCGGCGGAGCGGCGCTTGCGGGTACGCTGACGGGATGCGAAGGTCGGCGCTCGCCACCCGAGCCCTGACTGCCATGCCGATCGACCTGACCGACCCCTACCTGCTCTACATCGACGGTGTGTTCAGCGAGGGCTCACTCGGCGCGACCGCGGACTCGCTCGACCCGGCCACGGGCGAGCCTTGGACGCAGTTCCCCCTGGCCGGACCATCGGATGTCGACACCGCCGTGGCCGCCGCGCGGCGTGCACTCGACGACCCGCTCTGGTGTGGCCTCAGCGCAACCGCGCGCGGCAAGCTGCTGCACCGACTCGCCGACCTGATCGAACGCGATGCCGGGGCGCTCGGCGAAATCGAAACGCGCGACAGCGGCAAGCTGGCTGCGGAGACGCGTTCGCAAACGGCCTACGTCGCCGACTACTACCGGTACTTTGCCGGCCTCGCGGACAAGATCGAAGGCGCGGTGCTGCCGATCGACAAACCCGACATGCACGTGTTCACCACGCCGTTGCCAGTCGGTGTCGTGGTCGCGGTGGTGCCCTGGAACGCCCAGATGTTTCTCACCGCGACCAAGCTCGGGCCGGCCCTGGCCGCCGGCTGCACCGTGATCATCAAGGCCTCCGAGGTGGCCCCGTGCGCGATGCTGGCCTTTGCCCGTCTGATCGACGAGGCGGGCTTCCCGCCCGGCGTGGTGTCGGTGATCACCGGCGACGCACCGTCGTGCGGCGCGCCGCTCACGTCACACCCGGACGTGGATCGCATCGCCTTCACCGGTGGACCCGAGACGGCGCGCCACGTGGTGCGCAACTCCGCCGACAACTTCGCCGTCACGACCTTGGAGCTCGGCGGCAAATCGCCGATCCTCGTCTTTGACGACGCCGACCTCGACAGCGCTGCCAACGGCCTGATCGCCGGCAATTTCGGCGCGTCCGGCCAATCCTGTGTTGCCGGCAGCCGCGGCCTGATCCACCGTCCCATCCTCGCCGACATGATTGAACGCATTCGGAGCAAAGCGGCGGGCATTGTCGTCGGGCCCCCGCTCGATCCGGCGACCCACGTCGGCCCGCTGTGCACCCTGGCTCAGGTGGAGCGGATCGAACGCACGCTGGAGCAGGCGGTCGCGCAAGGGGCGGTCATCCATCTCGGGGGCGCGCGACCGGCGGGGCAGTCGGGGCACTACTTTGAACCGACGCTGGTCGAATGCCGGACGCCGGAGACCGAAACCCTCAAGACCGAACTGTTCGGGCCGGTCATGTCGCTCTTGCCGTTCGACGACGAGGCCGACGCGATCCGACTTGCCAACGACAGCGACTTCGGGCTCGGCTCGGGCATCTTCACGCGCGACCTGGCTCGGGCGCACCGTGTCTCGGGTCGCCTGCGGGCGGGGATCTGTTGGGTGAACACCTACCGTGCTATTTCGCCGATCGCGCCTTTCGGGGGGTTCAACCAATCGGGCTACGGGCGCGAGGCGGGCCTGGCGTCGGTGCTCGACTACACCCGCACGCGCACGACCTGGATCAACACCGCCGACACACCCATGGCCAATCCGTTTGTGATGCGATGAATTGACCCGTTTGGGTCAGGCTGGCGGCTCAGGTTTTCGGGTGACTTGACCGCCACAGACCGTAGAGACAGGACCCGCGCTGCGACGTGAAAACCGTTGTAGTGCTTTATTACTACGGACTGACCCATGCGCTCACCCCTCTTGCTGACAGCCCTGCTGGCGCTCACGCTGCACGGCTGCGCCACGCAACCCACGGTCGCCGACGGCGCACTGGCTGATTCCGCGCACCCCTACGACGGGTGGTGGACTGCGCAACTGCAGACCACAACCCGCCAGCAGAAAGCCGGAAACTGGATCATCACCTGCGATGACATGGCGGGCGAGTTCGCCTTCGAAGTGGTCGAGTCCGTGGTGCACATGAGCCTGCTCGGCGAAGAGGTAGCCCAGCCCCTGAGCCGTGGCGGCAAGTTCACGCTCGAGAAAGACACCGCCTACGCGTTTGAGGAAGCGCCATCGTCCGACAGCGCGCTCAACCGCGGCGGTGTCACGCTTGTCATCAAGGGAAAGCTCGCCGGCGCCAACCCGCGCGGCACGCTGACCGAGCGAATCGAGCAGCTCTGGGGCGGGTGCCGAACCAAGATCCGCTACGTGCGTGACGCAGGCGCAGAGGAGCAACAGGGGTGATTCGGGACGTGCTTGCTCGCACGCTTCGCGGACTCGGCGTGTCTCTCAGCCTCGTGATCGCCGGCTGCGCGACCGTGCCTTCCAACACCGCCGTGCAGCGCTCGCTGTTCACCGACGCCTCGCCTGTGACGGTGAGGCCGGAGGTGGATCGGCTGATTGATGTCGCCCGGGCGGCTGTCGAGCGCCGGCTCCGCGTCGACCTTGCGCACGTCGACGTGCACGTGGTCGACAAGGACACGATGGCGGACTGGCACCGACGCTCGGTCACGCGCGGGTTTCTGAGCCAATTCGACCAGCGTCACCTCGACCGTCTGGCGGACGACTTCGTCGAGGAGCGACTCGACAGCGTGCTGGCCTTTTACGACGAGACCGATAAAGTGATCGTCTACGACGCCGTCAACGTCGCGAACTACGTGGCGTCCCTCGCCGAGGCGGGCGTGTCGGAGCGGGACGCGCTGTTGCCGCTCTTCATCCACGAGTGGGTTCACGCCGCCGACGATGTGCGCGTCGACTTTTCAGGATTGCAAGCCCAGTACGGCGGCAACAACCTTGCCTTTTCCGCCGTGTTTGAAGGCCACGCCGAACTTCTTGCCAAGACCCTGTGCCGGCAGCTCGACTGCGAGCACGGTTTCGCGGTGGCTGCGAGCTCGTTCCGGCACCGCAACCGCGGCTATGCCACGCTGGACGTGCTGCCCGGGCGAAGCGGCAACAGTTCGACGCTGCGCTACCTTGAGGGGCGCCGGTACCTCGAGCGGATGGTGCGTATGCCGGAGGGGCAGGCGCTGGTGGAGGCCACCTTGCGTCAACCGCCGCGCGACGCGGTCAGCATCTTCGCGGCGGACCCGCGCCCGGACACGCACCGGGAACAGCAAAACCAGGCCTTGCAGTCGGCGCTGTCGCGTTTCGAGTTTCCCCTGAAAACCGGTGACTGGGTGCAGTTCGCCGGCAACCCGGTCGACGCCAACGCCTTCCCGACCAACGCCACGCGGCGTGAGCAGGTGGTGTCCTCGCGCCTGCGCATCGTCGAAGGTGCTGCCGAGACGGTGTTTTACGAGCAGAGCGGCGACCGCCTGGATCCGGTGGAGCTGCGGGTCACGCGCACCACCTCGGCCGAAACGGCACAGCACTTCGCCGCCGAAGCGGCCAGCGCGTTTCGGCGCCAGTCCGGCAGTGTGGTGGGTGCGAGCCTCAGTTTGCGCAATCTCAGGGCCGAGCAGACCGAGATGAGCACCGCCCGACACGGCGTTGATGGGGTGATGTACGAGGTCAGTGCGCACCTGTACCAGCGTGGCGAACGCGTCGGCGTGCTGAATTTCACTGCAACGGCAAGTGCCGACTACGTGTTTGAAGTGGTCAGCGGTGTGCCGGTTGGCATGCACGCGGCAGCGGTCCGCGCGGGACGTGCGTTTCTGCGTGACCTCGTCGACGGCGCGGCCTGAGTGACAGGGCGCGGGGTGCCCTTCGCACGGCGCTGGGCCCGCTCGGACACCAACTGACCAACCGACCGTGCAAACCCGAATACGACAGGAGCGACACCCATGGCAGCCCGACTGGCCGCGTTGGCCGTTTTGATCACGACGGTGTCCGGGTGTGCGACCACCGACCCGGTGGTTCACCACGACGTGCAGGGTGCGGTCATCGCACACCCCTTCGACGGCTGGTGGACAGCCGAGCTCGGCGGCACACCGCGCACGCAGTTCGCAGGCGACTGGGAATTGACCTGTCAGGACATCGAAGGGGAGTTTGCCTTCGAAGTGGTGGAGTCGGTCGCCCAGATCAACCTTCTGGGTCAGTACGTCGAACAGCCGGTCGATTCGCGGGGTCGCTTCGAGTTGCGCCAGGGCACCGAGTACGCGGTGACCGAGGCGCCGAGTTCGGACGAGTCGCTCGCCGACGGGGGCATCACGCTGATTCTCAAGGGCGATCTGTTGCGTTCGCGCCCGCGCGGTAGCCTCACGCACCACATCGCCGAGATCGATGCTGGCTGCCGGACCGGCATTGCGTTTCGCCGGGAGCAGTCGACAGGCTGACCCACCTCGCGGCGCGCCTGCGGTGACGGCGCTGCCCTCGCGGCGGGGTGAACCCGCGCCCACGCACTGAACCAGCGGCTCTGTGGTACGCTCGGGCTCCGCCTACCGGAGTCGTGTGCACGCGGTTGTGTGCACGCGTCGGAGACCCCCGCCCGCATGCCGTCGCCCCTCGTGTCCATCACCGACCTCCGCGTCGAATTTCCCACGTCCAAAGGCACCGTTGTCGGTGTCGACGGGGTGAGTTTCGACGTCAACGAAGCCGAAACGGTGTGCATCGTCGGCGAGTCGGGGTCGGGCAAGTCGGTCAGCGCGCTGTCGCTGATGCGCCTGGTCGAGTTTGGTGGCGGCGATATCGTGCGCGGCGACCTGAACTTCCGGCGGCCGAACGGCGAACTGCTGAACATGCGCTCGGCCGACCAGGAGACGCTCTACACCGTGCGCGGCGGGGAGATCGGCATGATCTTCCAGGAGCCGATGACCTCACTGAACCCGGTGTTCCCGGTCGGTTGGCAAATCGCCGAGAGCCTGCGTGTGCACCGGGGCATGAGCCGCGAGCAGGCCGACGAGCGCACGGTGGAGATGCTGCGCACCGTCCGCATCCCGGAACCCGAACGGCGCCTGCGTCAGTTCCCGCACGAACTCTCCGGCGGCATGCGCCAACGCGTGATGATCGCCATGGCGCTCGCGTGCGAGCCACGCTTGCTGATCGCCGATGAGCCGACCACCGCACTCGATGTGACCATTCAGGCGGAAATCCTCGACCTCATCCGCGGGCTGAAATCGGATTTCGGTTCGGCCGTGATGTTCATCACGCACGACATGGGCGTGGTTGCCGAGATGGCCGACCGCGTTGTGGTGATGTACCGCGGCAAGAAGGTCGAAGAGGGGCCGGTTGAGCAGATCTTCGACGCGCCCCAGCACGCCTACACCCAGGCACTGTTGCGCGCCGTGCCGCGGCTTGGCGCCATGCGCGGCCTCAGCAAACCCGAGCCGATGGCCTTGCTGGACGCCGACGGCGCCGTGGTAGCGCGCGAGTCGAACACCGCGGCGGACGCCCGGACACCGACCGAGACCGCCGCCGAATCGGCGGATGCGCCGCTGTTGAAGGTCGAGGGCCTGGTGACACGCTTCCCGGTGCGCAAGGGCTTGCTGCGCCGTACGGTCGGCCACGTGCACGCGGTGGAGGGCGTGTCTTTCGAGGTCAAACGCGGTGAGACTCTGGGGCTGGTCGGGGAGTCGGGCTGCGGCAAATCGACCGTGGGCATGTCGCTGCTGCGGCTGGTTGAGCCGACCGCGGGCCGTGTCACGCTCGACGGCGTCGACCTCGCGAGCCTCGACAGCACGCAGCTGCGCGAGCAACGCCGTGACATGCAGATCGTTTTCCAGGACCCGTACGCGGCGTTGAACCCGCGGCTCACCGCATTCCAACAGGTCATCGAACCGCTGCAAAACTACAAGATGGGCAGCGGCGCCGCGCTGCGCGAGCGGGCCAGCGAACTGTTCCGTCGGGTTGGCCTCGGCGACGAGCACCTCGACCGCTTCCCGCACGAGTTCTCCGGTGGCCAGCGCCAGCGCGTGTGCATTGCGCGCGCGCTCGCGCTGTCGCCCAAGCTGATCATTGCCGACGAGAGCGTCTCGGCCCTCGACGTGTCGGTGCAGGCACAGGTGGTGAACCTCTTGCTCGAGCTGCAAGCCGACCTCGGCATCAGTTTCGTGTTCGTCTCGCACGACATGGCGGTGGTCGAACGCGTGAGCCACCAGGTGGCGGTGATGTATTTCGGTCGGATCGTCGAAATCGGCCCGCGTGCCGCGGTGTTCGAGAACCCGCAGCACGCCTACACGCGCGAGTTGCTCTCGGCTGCGCCGGTGCCGGACCCGCGCCGGCGCAAGCCGCGCAAGGCCGACCCCCGCGTGGCGCCCAACCCGATTCACCCGGTCGGTTACCAACCGCCGCCCACGCTCTACGAGGAAGTGTCGGCTGGGCACTTCGTCGCCACCTCCCACTGACGCGAGACCGCAACTCAGTGGAAGTTGCGCGCGCTGACGTCCAGGCTGCCGAGCCAGCTTGAGACGTCCTCCACCTTGCGCGCCACCAGATGGGTCACACGGTCCGCGCGCTGGGTGTCGCCGCTGACGATCAACAGACGGGTGCCGAGCAGCGCCTTTCGGTAGCGCTCGACGATGTTCTGCCAGCAGACCACGTTGATGTGCCCGTATTCGTCTTCGAGGGTCACGAACATCACACCCTTGGCTGAGCCGGGGCGCTGGCGCACGGTCACCAGACCCGCCAGTCGCACGTGGCTGCCGTTTGGCCGGCTGGACCAGTCGGCCGACGTGATCACGCGCCTGGCCTCGAGGCGGGGCCGGAGCAGGGCGAGCGGGTGCGTGCCGAGCGTGAGCCCGGTGCTGCGGTAGTCGGCCAGGGTGTTCTGCGCGTCGCTCGGCGCCGGCAGCTCGAGGCGCTGTTCGCGTTGGCTCGCGCCGTCGAGCATGCCGGGCAGGGACTCGATGCCGAGCACCTGCCAGCTGGCGTTGTGGCGGTGGCCAGCGAGCGACTGCAGCGCGCCGGCGTCGCTGAGCGCCTGCCGATCGCGGCGGTCGAGCGCGGCGACGCGGGCCAGGCTCGCGACATCGGGGATGGGCTGGGCAGCGCGCGCGGCGACGATGCGCTCGGCGGCGGCCTGCGGCAGCCCGGCCACCAGGCGCAGGCCGAGTCGCAGGGCGTGGGTGTGCGCGCGGGCCCTCGGGTAGACGGTGTTCGCCGCCGGTTCGGGGAGCGCCTCGAGGCTGTGGTCCCAGCCGCTGCGCGTGACGTCGATCGGGTGCACCACCACGCCGTGGTTGCGGGCGTCGCGCACGAGGTCCGAGGGTGAGTAGAAGCCCATCGGCTGGCTGTTCAGCAGGGCGCAGCAGAAGGCGGCCGGGTGGTAGTACTTGAGCCAGCAGGAGGCGTACACCAGCAGGGCGAAGCTCGCGGCGTGGCTCTCGGGAAAACCGTAGGCACCAAAGCCCTTGATCTGGTTGAACACGGCTTCGGCAAAGTCGCCGGGGTAGCCACGCTCGTACATACCGGCCATGAGTTGCTCGCGAAACTTCTCGACCTTGCCGTGCCGGCCCCAGGCCGCCATCGAGCGGCGCAGCGCGTCGGCCTCCCCGGCGTTGAAGCCCGCTGCGACCATGGCAATCTGCATGACCTGTTCCTGAAACACCGGTACGCCGAGGGTGCGCGACAACACCCCCTCGAGCGCCTCGGAGGGGTAGATCACCGGTTCGAGGCCCTGGCGACGCCGCAGGTAGGGGTTGACCATACCGCCCTGGATCGGCCCCGGCCGCATGATGGCCACCTCGATAACCAGATCGTAGAAGGTGCGCGGGCGCAACCGGGGCAGCATGGTCATCTGTGCACGCGATTCGATCTGAAACACCCCGACGGTGTCGGCCTTGCACATCATGCCGTAGACCTGATCGTCCTCGGGCGGCAGGCTGGCGAGTGTCCAGCGCTCACCCGTGGTGCCCTCGACCAGCGCGAAACACTTGCGCAGGGCGCTGAGCATGCCGAGTGCGAGCACGTCCACTTTCAGCAGGCCGAGCGCCTCGAGGTCGTCCTTGTCCCACTGGATGATGGTGCGATCGGGCATCGCCGCGTTTTCCACCGGCACCAGGGTGTGCAGCGGGTGCTCGCTGATGACGAAACCGCCGACGTGTTGCGACAGGTGGCGGGGCATCCCGACCAGTTGCCCGAGCAGGTAGAGGAAGCGCTGGACGATCGGCGCTTCGACGTCGAGCCCGAGCTCGGCCAGGCGTTCGGGGATCGCGCCGGTGCCGTCCCACCACGCCATCGAGCGGGTCAGGGCGTCGATCTGGTCGGCGGCAAAACCGAGCACCTTGGCGAGTTCGCGCACCGCGCTCTTGCTGCGGTAGGTGATCACGGTGGCGGCGATGGCGGCCCGTTGCCGACCGTACTTGCCGTAGAGGTATTGGATGACGTCCTCGCGGCGCTCGTGCTCGAAGTCGACATCGATGTCCGGGGGTTCGTTGCGCTCGCGCGAGATGAAGCGCTCGAACAGCAGGCTGCCCTGGGCAGGGTTGACCTCGGTGATGCCCAGGCAGAAACACACCGCAGAGTTGGCCGCCGAGCCCCGCCCCTGACACAGGATGCCCTGGCGCCGCGCAAAGGCGACGACGTCGTGGACGGTCAGGAAGAAGTGCTCGTAGCCGAGCTCTGCAATCAACGTGAGCTCGTGCTCGATCTGGTTGCGGACGCCGTCCGGTGCGCCGTCGGGCCAGCGCTCGGTCGCGCCAGCCTCGGTCAGCGCGCGCAGGTGAGCGCTGGCGTCGAGCCCCGCGGGCACGAGCTCGGACGGGTAGACGTAGTGCAGGTCGCGCAGCGAGAAGCGGCAGCGCTCGGCCAGCGCCACAGCGCGTCGGATCACCGCGGGCGGGTAGAGGGCGCGCAGCGTGTCGACGGGGCGCAGGTGGCGTTCGCCGTTGGCGTGCAGGGCGCGGCCGGCGGTCTCCAGCGTGCAACCCAGCCGGATGCAGGTCATCGCGTCCTGCAGCGCACGCCGTGAGCGGCAGTGCATGTACACGTCGCCGGTGGCCACCGCGTGCAGGCCAGTGCGACGCGACAGGATGTCGAGTGCACGCACGTGACGAGCGTCGTCGGCACCGTGGTGCAGGGCAAAGGCGAGGTGCGGGTCGTCGAGTGCGCGTGCACACCAGCGCGCGAGACGCGCGACCGGACGCAGGTCCGCGGCCGCGTGTGCGCCGAAGTCGGGTGGGACGAACACGGTGCTGCACCCGCGGGCGTGCCGCGCGTAGTCGTCGAGCCCGAGGCGGTAGTGGCCTTTCTGAGCAGCGCGGCGGCCGGCGGTGATCAGCGCACACAGGTTGCTGTAGCCTGTGTGGTCGCGTGCCAACAGCAGCAGCCGGCAGCCGTGCTCGAGCGCGAATTCGGCGCCGACGATCAGGCGCACGCCGTGGGTCTCCGAGGCTTCGAGCGCGCGCACGATGCCGGCGAGCGAGCAGGCGTCGGTGATCGCGAGGGCGGTGTAACCCCGGGCCCGGGCGGTCTGAAACAGCTCGTCGGCAGACGAGGCGCCGCGCAGGAAGCTGAAGGGGCTGTGGCAGTGCAGTTCGGCGTACATGATACTGTTTATCTATACAGTATTCAGCTGACTGAGTCCACTCGCCACACGGCTGCCGGTCCACAGCGGCGGGTGCGCGCTGGTGCGGGCGCTTGCCGCTGTAACACGGGCGACGCAGTGCCACGGGGCCCGGCAGCCTGACGCGGCAATTCGCGCTGAAAGTGTGAACCACCGCGCGCTTTCCGGAGGCGTCCCGCGCGACCCTGTGGCATGGTCTCCCGTCGCGACAGCAGCGCGTGCCTCGGTCTGCTCTGCCTGGTGCTCGCCATGGCGGTCGCCGCGCCGGTGCGCGCCGCGGCCACGTTCGAGCGCACCCTTGCCAACGGCTTCGACATCGTGGTGCAGAGCGCGCCGGCGCGGCGCGTCGGCGACCGCATCGCACTGCGCCTGGTGGTGGACGTCGGCGCCGCCGACGAGCAACGCGGTCAGCGCGGTTGGGCGCATCTCGTAGAACACCTCGCGTTCCTCGGTGCGGGCCGGTTCTCGCGCGCCGACATCGACGCGCTCTACGACCAGCCCCTCCTGCGGCACGGTCGCGATTTCAACGCCTACACCGCAGCCCACCACACCGTGTACACCGCGAGTGTGCCGCGCAACCGCCCCGACGTGCTCCGGGACACGCTCGCGCTCATGGCCGCCTGGCTGTCGGACCTGCATGCCGCACCTGACGCGGTCGCGCGCGAATCCCGGGTGGTGCAGGCGGAACTGCTCTCGGCTGCCTCGCACCGACAGCGCAAGGCCGACGCCGCGTGGTCGGCCCTGCTCGACGGCGGCACCGCCCCCTCACCGGACCGCGTGCACCCCACGCTCGACCCGGCCGACCCCACTGCGCTGCGGCGGTTCTGGGCCACGCACTACCGCGCGTCACGCGCGGCGCTGGTGGTGGCCGGCGACGTCGACGGCGAACAGGTGCTGCGCTTGGCGACCGACGCCTTCGACGGCCTCGCGTCGGGGGGCGCCGCCCGGCCAAACCCGGTCTCGCTTCACCACGACGCGACCGGTGCGCCGCCGGCCGTGCTGATCCAGCGCAACCCGGCGCTGGACGAACCGCAGTTGGTGCTCGGTCTGCTGAACCGCGGCACGGGTGTCGCGTCCGCAGCCGAGGTGATTGCGGTGGAGAGCCTGGTGCATTGGTGGCATCAGACGGCGACGGTGCAGCGGCGGTGTGGGCCCGTGTTGCGCGAATGGTTACCGCTCGCGCACGGGGGAACCGGTGCGTTCTTCGTGGCCAACGTGGGGCCTGGCCGTTTGCCAGGGTGCCTCGACGCACTCGAGACCGCACTCGCACGTGAGCTCGCCGCGCTGGATGGGCCGCGCTGGGCCGTGCTCGCGGATGCCCTGCACGCTGCGCTGCGCGGTGCACACTGGTACGCCGCGCCCTCGTCCTCGGCACACCTCGCCGACACCACGGTGCGGTACCGTCTGTCCGGCCTGCCGGCGTCCGCGGTCGGCGGGCTCGGCGAGGCGGTGCTGACACAGCTGGCTCGCCTCGGACCGGCTGACGGTCGCGCGCTGATTCGGGCCACCCTGGCTAACGCGTCGTGGGTCGCGGCCTTCGAGACCGGCAGCGAGACAGCCACGCTGCCCGCGGTTCCGGTGCTCCGCGCCGCGCTGGACCGCATCGCGGCAGCCGAACCGACGCGGGTCGGTGCCGTGGCGTCGCCACGCTCGTCGACCCCGTCCGGCCGTGACCGTTCGCCGCCAAGGGAGCGGCCGGTGGCGCGGCTGGTCGACGAGGCGGTGTCGGTCAACGGTGCACGCGTCCTGCACCTCGCGAGCGGCGTGCAGGTCCACCACGTGCCGTCGGTGCACCCGGATGACCCGGTTTCAGTCATGGTCATCAACCGCAACAGTCTGCTGCACGCGGGCCCGTCACTCGCGTCCTCGGCGCGCGCCTTGCCCGACCTGTTCGAGTTGATGCAGCGCGACACGGACACGGGCGACGGACCGCTGCGGCGCGCGCACGCAGCGGGTGTGCGCGCGTCGGTGTTCGTGGAGCCGACCCGGCAGGGCATGGTGCTCGAACTTCCGGGCGCGGGGCTGGATGCGGCCTTTGCCGTGATCGGTGACTGGTTCCGCGTCGGCGCGGTGCCGGCTGACGCCGGTGCGGTGCAATCGGGCCGCTTGCAACACCGCTGGTCGAGCGTGCGCTCGGACAACACCCGCCGCCTGCGCGACCTGCTCAACGCCTCGCTCTACGCGGTGCCGCCACTCGACACGCACGCGGTACCGACCCGGGACGTGCTGCGGGCGGCCCACACGGTGTTCTTCGCCAACGCGGTCGAGACCGATGTCATCGTCGTCGGCGCTGTGCCGGCGCCGTTGCTGCGACACCTTGCCAGACAGCACCTCGGCGGCCTGGTGTTGCGACGCACCGACGGTGCCGTGCGGCTCGAACCGAAACCGGCCAACCGCCTGATCCGGGTGTCGACCGGGGCGGAGCTCGCCGACATCAGCGTGCACTTTCTGCAGAATAAGGACAACGGCGTCGACACCGACGCGGCGCACCTGATCGCGTTGCGCACGGCACTCGAACGTCAGCTGTGGTACCGGCTGCGCGAGCAAGACGGGCTCGTCTACCAACTCTCGGTGCAACTGTTGCGTCGCGCCTACGCGCGCGGCGGCGCGAGTGTGGTGGTGCGCACCCAGGCGGACCCGGTCGACGTCGACCGGGTGCTGAGGGCACTCGATCAGACGGTATCAGCCTTGCAATCGGCACCCGTCAACCCGGCGCCGTGGTCGCGCTTGCGGGCGAGGTGGTTGGCGGACCGTGACGAGCGGCTAAGCAGCAACCTCGGCGTCATGCACGAGTTTGCCCTGTTGCGCGAGCACGGCTTGCCGTATGCGGCGGTGTCGAGGGTATCGGACACGCTGGGTCGCATCGACGCGTCGGCGCTGGCCGACTTCAGCCGACGTTATTTCAATGACGCGGGGCGGGTGGCGCTGATCATGGGGCCGCGTGCCGACCGGGCGGCACGCCGTGTGCCGCCGGACCTGTCACGTCGCCCCGACTGAGTCAGAGGTAGGGGTTGGAGGCGTTGCTCTGCTCTTCGATCGCGCGGGTGGCGTGGGCGAGTTGCCCGTAGCTGCGGATGCCGCGCTTCTCCAGGGCTTTCGCGAGGCGCAGGTACACCTTGCCGGTGGTGCGGGCGATCGATTCCGCGCTGTCGAGCCGGGGCTCGATACCGAGCTGCTCGGCGATCAGGTAGAGGCTGAAGCCGTCGGCCATCGGCATCGCGAGGCGGGCCATGCTGGCGGTGTCGGCGATGTTGGCCGATTCGAGCACCTCGCGCTGGACGTGGCCGAGCTTGCTCAGGGTGCGTTCGGCGTCGTGCAAGGCGACCACCGTACCTTCGCTGAAGCGCGCCAGAGCGAGCGGGTCGGGGCCGCCCGCTTCATCGTCCGGGGAGTTGAGCCACTGGGTTTCGAACTCGGTGCGCGCGGTCGACTGGATGCTGCCGTCGACGAGACGCACGGCCGCGAGTGACATCTGGCCGTCGGTCTTCTCGCCGCTCGGCGAGGGCAGGGCGAGCAGGCCCACCGCGGTGCACACTTGCGTGGCGAGCGGGGGTTCCGGGGTCCGGATGCTGCCGGCCTCGATGCGGTCACCGAAGTCGTACGCGCCCTGGGCGCCGCGGTTGGAACCGAGCACCGGCGGCTCGCAGAGCGGCAGCGCCACACGCAGGTTCTGGCCGGTCCGGCTCTCCTCGAGCCACGCGCGGCCGCTGTGGCGTTGCAGCAACTCGAGCAGGCTGGCGCTGCTCGCCTCGTTGCCGCGGCGGGCACTCGCCATGGCCAGCGCGCGGAAATCCTCCTGTCGCAGGGTGCCATCGCCCCAGTGCAAGGAGACCATCAACAGGCCTTTGTCGGCGCGCGCCGAAAGGCTGGTGACGTGGCTGTCGTAGTCGCGTGCCAGGGTTTGCACCACGGCCGAGAAGCCCTGCACCATGGCGAAGCCGTCGGCCCGCACCCAGGTCTCGGCCGGCAACACGGCACTGAGCGGCAACTCGGTGTTGTGCTCGCGCCCAAGGCGCTGGTTGATCGCGGTCAGCAGGTCGCTCGCGAGAATGGGCTCGAGCGGCCAGGTTTGCTCGAGCAGGTCGGATTGCTGGAAGCTCAGGCGCTCGAGGTGTTCGCAATGGCGTCGCACGTCGCGGCCCAGCGCCTTCACCAGGCCGCTGTGCTGGCGGGACTCGACCGTGCGGGAGAGGCTGTCGAGGCCGGTGCGCAGGCGCGTCAGCATGTTGCGCGTCTCGCGGGTCAGGCTTTGCAACAACAGGTCGCGGCGCGTGCTGATCGAATGCTGCAGCGTGACGTCGTCGAGTGTGAGGATGAACCCGGTGATTGCCTCGGCGGGGCTCGGTGCGTGTTCGGCACCCTCGACCACCGGCGCCATCTGCACGCGCACCAGCGTGCCCTCGTGCGAACTTGCGTTCAGCACCGCGCGCGCGTGCAGCTCGCCGGCATTCAGTCGGTGGCGCAGGATCGAGAGGCCGTGCTTGATCAGTTCCTGATCGAACAGCTGGAAGATCGACCCGCCGAGTTCGACCTGGTTGGACTCCTCGCCGAGCAGGTCGCGGGCGCGCGAGTTGAACAGCAGCAACTTGCCGTGGACGTCACACACCATCACACCTTGCGCCAGCTCACCGATCATCGTGGTGAAACGGGTGCGGTCGCGGGTGCTCACGCTGGTGGCACTGGCGAGGTTGCTGTTGAGTTCGTCTTGCCGTTGCTGCGAACGGATCAGCATTTCGCTCGCCGTGTTGACCAGCTCGCGGGTCTCGGGCGGCGCTTCCTCATCGAAATCGAGTTCGTTGGTGTGGCCCTCGACCGCTTCGCGCAGTTGCAGGTTCAGCTTGCGCATGGTGCGCAGGTGTTTGCTGAAGTAGGCGCCGAAGAAGATGACCGGCAGCAGCGCAGCGCAGGCCAGCAGCACCGTGATCAAGTTCTGCCGCGGCTCGAGCAGGGCTTGAATCTGCTCCTTCTCGAAGGTGCTGAAGTCGAGCCAGAGCAGGAACGCGGGCACCGCGGTGACCAACGCAATTGAGAGGCAGGCACCGGCGGTGAGTTGAATCAGGCGTCCGCTGAACATGTGTCTTCCCTCTGGTGGACGGGCAGTGAATCGATGAGCTCGATGAGGCGGTCAACGCCGAAGGGCTTGCGCAGGATGTGGTCGACGCCGGCCGCGTTCAGCCGGGCGCCCTCGCTCGCGAGCCAGTTCGCGGTCATCACGGCAACCGGCACCTCCGGTGCGCGCCGCTTCAGCGCGTGGCTGAGTTGGGCAACCTGTTCTTCCCCGTAGCTGTCGTCGAGCAGCACGATGTCGGGCGTCACATGGTCCAGTTCGCGCAGCAGCGCGTCGCTGCGGATCGGGCGGTGGGCGTTGTAGGGCAACGCCTTGAACAGGGCTGTCAGGCATTCGCAAAACAGCGCATCCGGCGAGCCGTACAGGACGGTCGTGTGGGTCTGCGGGTCGGCCATGCGGGTCTGATGACTCTTATGAGAACGTTGTCAGCGCCCCAATGATAGTCAATGGGATCAGAGCTGCAGGCCGCGGTGCGCTTTTTTTGACGCCGCCGCAGGACAGTGGCGGCACGCTGCCCCAGCGACTGCGGCGCGGCCCCGGGTCGGGCCGTGGAACCGGGGGTCGGAGGTGCGTCGGGCGTACCCGGGTTGCGGCCCGGGGTCGGGTGTTGCGACGCGTCCGGCGGGGGTGAAGGTGTCAGCCGAAGCGGCCGTGGACGTACCAGTCGCGCGGTGCGTCGCGGCGTTGGAAGACCCAATAGCGCAAGCCGGTGCTGTCGTGTGCGATGTAATAGTCGCGGCGCATGTCCGGCGCCGGGCGCCCGTCCTGACACTGGCCGCCCCACCAACCGCTCTCGAGCCGTTCGGGGCCGGACTCGAGGGTCAGACCGGCCGGTGCCGGTTCGGGCGGGTCTATCAGCCACAGCGGGCGCGGTGGCCAGCGCACGGGCTCGGCGCCCGCGGACGCCGGGTTGTCGAGGTGCGCACGCCAGGCGCACTCGGGTCGGTTGTCGTCGACCGTCTCAACCTGGTACACGGCGTCCTCGCCGAGGCGGGCGCGCAGGTGTTCGATCGCGCTGCGCCGTTCGACCGCGCTGCGCCCGGGGTGGTGGAACAGGTCGTCCCCCCCGCGTGCGACCGCCTCGAAACGGTCGCAGCGCAGCCGGAGGGCACGCACGGGCTCGGGCAGTTGCAGCTGTTCGAGTTGGGTGCGCGCGACGTGCAGCAGGTGGGTGGCGTTGCCACTGGCCTCGAGCAGGCGCACGTGCAACTCGCTGTCCGGCTCGCGCGGGTGGCCAAGCGTCAAGCGCACACTGCTGACACCGCAATCGCGCCCGGTGAGCTGGGCACCGAGGGTGTCGACGAGCCGTTTGAGCGGGAAGCCCAGGGCCGCGGTGTTGTCGATTTCCTGCAGCAGGTCGAGCCGCTGGTCGAATCGTCGGGGTGGGGAAAAGCGCGGGCGCGGGTCGGCAGCCTGGCCGCGCAGCCGGTCGAGGTAGTCGCAGCACGCCGGGTCGAAACGCCGCGCAAGGGCGTCGCGCGGCAGGGCCAGCAGGGCACCGGTCTGGCGGATCCCGCATTGCTGCAGGGCCCGCAGGGTGGCGGTCGGCAGGTCGAGTTGCTGCACCGGCAGGGCCGACAGCACGGTGTCGAGCGCGGCCGCGTCGAGCACCGGCGGCAGGTCGCACCGGACCGCAAGGCGGGCCGCCAACGGCGTGGGTGCGAGGCCGCAGCGGTGCCGGTAGCCGAGGGCCTCGAGCCCGGACGAGACGGCCGCGAGCAGGCGGTCGAGGTCGCCAAACAGTTTCAGGCTGCCGCCGACCTCGAGCAGCAGCGCCGTGGGCGGCAGCAGGGACAGTTGCGAGGAGAATTGCCAGGCCCAGAGCGCGAGGCCCTCGAGCTGTTGTCGCTCGCGCTCGGCGTCGTGGGCGATCAATTGCAGGTGTGGCACGCGTGCCAGCGCGGTGCTGACCGCTTGCCCGGTGCGCACGCCGACCTCGCGGGCCTCGCGGTTGGCGCTGTGCACCCAGCGGCGCGGGCCGTGGTGTTCGACCAGCGCGCGGGCGGGCTGGTCGCCCGCGTCACTGGCGAGGGTGTCGAGCAACAGGGTCGGCGTGCTGAGGCAGAGCCAGAGCGCGGGCATGTCAGCCGTCGTTGGCGGCGTCGGGTGGCAGGCCGGCGAACGGCAGCGCCTCCTGCCGGGCCGCGTGGGCGGTCAGTGTGGGGGACGGCAGCCGGTGCTGCGGCAGCCGTTGTTGGGGCAGCCCTCGCTGCGGCAGCCGTTGCTGCGGCAGCCGTTGCTGGGGCGACGGCGGTGCCGCCGGTTGCTGGGAGCACGGCGCTGCGCCAGGCCCGCCGAGGCTCAGGGTGCCGGGGTTGGCACCGCGGCATTTGACCACCTGCAGTTGGGCGGGGCGCCGACGGCGGGCGTCGGCGGGCTGGTAGTGCAGGCGCAGGGCGGCGGGCGACGCGGTGTCGAGGGTCGATTCGGGGCGGTAGACCAGGGCCCAGGCGTCGTGGCCGGCTTCGGCGGCGAGCTGCAGGCGGCGGAGCTGGGTGGTGCTGGCGTGGGGCAGCCAGCTCAGGACCGCACGAAACCCGCCGGAGCGCAGCAGCTGCTCGGCGGCCCAGGCCGCGTCACGGGCGTGTTCGGGTTGCACGATCAACACGCGTGACAGGGCCACGCCGGCGCGCGCCAGGGCGGGTGAGTAGGGCAGAAAGGGCGGGGCGACCAGGGCGACCCAGTGCGCCTCGGCCGTCAGGCGCCGCACGCTGGGCAACACCAGGGACAGCTCGCCCCCGCCGGGCGGCGGGGTGAGCAGCTCCGTCAGGCTGCCGAGCGGCCAGCCGCCGCCGGGCAGAAAGGCATCGAGCCGGCGGTCACCGGTGGGGGCGGTGCGCTGGCCGTGCGGGTGTTGGCGGCCGCGCCAGAGTCGGGGCTGCGCCTGCAGCAGTTGTTCGAGGGAGGACACGGCGGCACACAGCTCAGCGGGGCGCTGTGCGGGCGCACACCGAGGCGGTGCGCGCGGGGCTGGCAGGGTGAGGGCATCCCACGGTGAGCACCGGTGCGTGGCTAGCCGGCGACGCGGAGCACGCCGGCGTAGAGCCCCTCGATGCTCAGGTGTTGCTCGCGCAGGTCGACGGTGATCGGGTCGTAGTCGGGGTTTTCCGCCAGCAGACGGACCGTGTTGCCGCGCTTCTGGAAACGCTTGACCGTGACCTCGTCGTGGTCGACGCGCGCCACCACGATCTGGCCGTTGTGGGCCTCGTGCGTGCGGTGCACGGCGAGCAGGTCGCCGTCGAGGATGCCGACATCGCGCATGCTGTCGCCCTGGACGCGCAGCAGGTAGTCGGCGCGCGGGCTGAACAGGTGCGGGTCGACGCGGTGGAAGTCGTCGATGTGTTCGTGCGACTCGATCGGTGCGCCGGCCGCGACACGCCCGATCACCGGCAGGCCGCCGCTGGCGTCACCGAAACCGCTGCAGTCCGGGCAGTGCTCGCGCGCGAGCGGGGTGATGACGATGCCGCGCGAGTTGCCCGGGATCTTCTCGATCATGCCTTTCTTGGCGAGCGCCTTGAGGTGGTCCTCGGCGGCGTTGGCCGAGGCAAAACCGAGTGCACTGGCGATTTCGGCGCGCGTGGGCGGCATGCCGTCGTCGTGGATGGTGCGGCAGATCAACGAGAGCACTTGCATCTGGCGTTCGGTCAGGGGGCGCATGAGCACGTCCGGTTGCTGTATCTGTGTTTATGTACAGTACTGTGTTTCGCACAGTAGGGCAAGCGCCGCCGCGGTGCGGTCGACGGTGCCGCCGGGTGCCACGCACGGCCTGCACCCCTACAATAGCGGGCTTGCTCACAGAGGGGACGCCCATGACACGCCACCGGCCGCTGTTCTTCGCAGGCAGTCCGCTCGACCGCGCCGACCACCTGCGCGGCGACGCCGACTGGCTGGAGCGCGCCGCGGGCGACCCCCACAGCCACCTGGTGCTGACCCACGGCGACGACATCCTGGCTGGCGAGGACAGCGAGCAGATTCTGCTGCCGCGCGCGGCCCTGCCGACGCTGCCGATCAGCGCGTTTCTCGGGCTGTGGAGCGGGGAACCGGTGTTCGCGGCCGCAGTGGACGAGCCGCCGCTCGAACGGCCGCGCGCGCTCGACATCCGCGTGATCGGCCGCACCCTCGACCGCGACCTCGCGGCCGTCGCCGCGCACGCGCGGGCGCTCGCCGTGTGGCGCCGTCGCACCGGCTTCTGCCCGGCGTGCGGCACCGCGCTCGAGCACGCGAGCGCGGGCCACTCGGCCCACTGCCCGGGTTGCGGCACCGACCAGTTCCCGCGCGTGGACCCGGCGGTGATCATGCTGGTGCACGACGGTGGCGACCGCGTCCTGCTCGGCCGCAGTGCGCACTTTCCGCCCGGCATGCAGTCGGTGCTGGCGGGCTTTGTCGAGCCCGGCGAGAGCCTCGAAGAGGCGGTGGCGCGCGAGGTCTACGAAGAGGTGGGGGTGCGGGTGCGCGACGTGCAGTACCGCGGGTCGCAACCCTGGCCGTTCCCCCAGTCGCTGATGCTGGGTTTCATCGCAGAAGCGCGCGAAACGGCCTTGACCGTCAACACCAGCGAGCTCGAGTCGGCCGCGTGGTACACGCGCGACGAACTCCTGCGACCGTCCGAACAGCGGCCGGTGAAGCTGCCGCGCGCGGTGTCGATCTCGCGCGAGTTGCTCGACGACTGGCTGCAGCTGGGCTGAACGGGCCGCGAATGGCCGGGCCGCCGCACACAGGGCTGCGGCGCAGGGTCGTGCGGTGGGGCGTGTTCACGCGGCGCGGCGCGCCAGGTCCCCCGCGCGACGGCGTGACTGCCGCACCCGCTGGGTGAGACGCGAATCGGACTTGCGTTGTTGCCGTTGCGAGTGGCGCTTGTCGTCGGCAGGCGGGCGGATCGGTGTGCTCACGCGGGTTCCCTCCCCGTTCGGAACAGGTGCCTTATCTAGCACGCAAGTTCCGGTCCGTCAGCCCGACAGCGGCGTTGCACGCGACCGTGCGGGGTCGGCGCTCAGGTGCGGCGCAGCCAGCGCGGCGCCGCGTCGACGATGGCCGCCAGACGCGGCTCGGCTTCGAGTTCCGTGAGGGCTGCTGTGTCGTGCAGGGCGAGCGGGCCCGCAGCCAGCGCGCGCTCGACCAGCGCGTAGAGCGAGTCGGCGTCGGTGTCCGAGGCGCCGGCGTGTTCCTCGAGCATCTCGATCTGGCAGGCGCGCCGCTCGGCGCGCCACGCGTCCGGCGTGGGCAGGTCGGCGAGCACCTCGATTTCGATCAGGGTGTCGCCGAGGAATTCGGTCTGTTGCGCCGTGAGAGACGCGTCGTACGGGGCGGCGAGGGCCTCGAGACGCTGCTCGATCAGCGCGCGCGCGGCGGTGTTCTCGCCGAGGCGTTCGCCGAGTGAGGCGAGCAGCGCGGAGGCGTCGACAACCTCGCCTCGGTGGTGGTCACCTTCGAGCGCCGCACAGGACTGGGCCACCTCGGCGAGGGTGTGCAGCCGCGCCAGCTTGCGTTGGCGCGGGGCGTCGCGCTGCGCGTCCTGCAGGCCCTGCATCAGTTTGGCGGCGTCGCGCTCGAAGGCCTTGCGGTCCCGGAGCGGCAGGGTGTCGAGTTGCGGTTGCAGGGCCTCGAGGATGTCCTCGGCCGCACGGGCGCGCTGGCTCAGCGGCTGGTTGCCGTCCGCGGCGAGCGCACGCAATTCGCTGAGGGCGTCGCGGGCGGCCGACACCCGCGCATCGGATTCCGCCTGCTGACTGTCGCGCCGCGCGCTGCGCCGAGCAAACAGCGCGTCCATCGGCTTGCGAAACCGCTTCCACTGCTGCCGCTGCTGTTTGGCGGCGACCGGCCCCACCTGTTTCCAGGCGTCCTGAAGCGCGATGGCGCGTTGGATCGCCTGATCGAGGTCGGCGTCCTCGGCGAGCGCTTCGGCCTGGCTGATCAACGCCTCGCGCGCGTCGGCGTTGCGCTGGTGGCCGCGTTTGATGGCCTTGCTGAGCTTGTCCATCATGCTGTCGAAACGCTTCTGGCACGCGCGCGCCTCGCTGTGCCGAACGGGGTAATAGTGCCGCCATTCGTCGCGGCTGGCCCGCATCGCGCGGTTCAGCGTGTCGAGGTCGGGGTTGTCCCAGTCGATCGTGTCGATGAATTGCGCGAGTTCGTCCGCGAGGCGCTCCCGTTCGCGCAAGTTCTGCGCGCGCGCGCTCTGCTGGCGCTCATGCCAGTCGGCGCAGTGGGCAAACGCCGCCTCGGCCGCGCCGAGGAAGCGCTCGCGCAACGGATCGCCCTCGTCGAGCGGCACGGCGCCGACGGTACGCCAACTCTGGCGCAGCGCCTTGACCGCCTCGGCCTGGGCGTCGGGGGCCAGGGGTTCGTCGCGCAGGGCTTCGATCTTCTCGCACAGCGCTTCGCGGTTGGGGCGCGCGCTGAATTCTTCCCAGTCCTTGAGCTGCTTCAACGCGCTGCGGGGGGCCGAGAGTTTGCGCTCTGCGGTACGCGCGGCCGCCGCACCGAGTTGCGGTAGCAGCGCGTCGATGTCGCGCGAGGCGTGCAGCGCGCTCTTGAGTTGCTTGCGCTGCACGTGGCCGCGCAAGCGGTGGATCAGGCGGTCGAGCTTGCGCGCGGCCTGCTGGTGCACCTCATCGCGCCGTTTGACCTCGGCGGCGAGGGCCTGACCGTGCGCGACCAGCCCGGCCAGCGCCGCGGGTTGCTCGGCCGACGTCGGCCAGTCGAGCCGCGCCAGCCAGTCGGCGAGTTGGTCCTGCTGTGCGGCGATCGCCTCGGGTTCGAGCTCCGCCGAGATGTCGGTCTGGAGGAAGGCCGCGATCGCCTCGCGTTCGGCGTCGAGCAGGCGGTGACAGGCGAGCGCCGAGGCGATCGGCGCGACCGTGTCGGTGAAGCGAATCTCGAGGTCGGTGTCGAGCCGGTCGGTCGGCAGGCCTTGCCAGCGCGTGTGCGCGGCCGTCAGCGCCGCTTCGAGCGCGTCGGCGGACTGCATGTCGAGTCCGGCACAGGCAGAGACAATCTCGTCGAGCAACGCGTCGGCGGTCGCGCGCTCGGCGGCGTTCAGCTGCGGGTCGAGCACCGCGGGCGCGCTGTCCGGCGCGGGGTCGGGTGACGGCACCTGCGCAGTCTCGGCACCGGTCACCGGCGTCGCGGTCGACGGGATTGGCTCGGGCGCCGTGTCGGCCTCGGGTACCGCGGCATCGCGCTCGAGCTGCTCTGCGCGCTGCACACAGCGCCGGATGTTGCGCTCGATCACGTGGCGTTGGTCGTCGCCAAGCCTGTCGACAAGATCGTCGAACTGGGATTGCACTACCTGCACGCGCGCCGCGTAGTCGACCGTGTCCGCGCTGTCGATCAACTTGGCGCTGGACGAGATCAGCCGGTCGACGCGTTCGGCGGCCTCCTCGGAGGCCGTCTGTGCGGCCTTGAGGTCGCGCTGTTTGGCGCGCACCAACTGCTGCACCGACTTGTCACGTGCGGATTTCGCGAGCTGTTGCAGCTGCCCGGGTTCGTCGATGAGTTCGGCCGCGGCGAGCCGCACGGCGGCGATGCGGTGCGTGCCCGCGATGTCGAGGGCGAGACTCGGGTCATCGCACTGGGCCACCAGTGCCGCAACGGCGCCGGCCGCGGGCAGTTCGAGTGCGAGCTGGCGCCGGGTGTCGGCGTCGCGCGCGTGTCTGAACAGCAGCGCGGCGATCTCGCGCTCGTCGGCGGTGTTGACCTGGTTGAAGAGGTCGTTGAGCAACGCGCCCCGCACGTCCGGGTCCGTTTCGCGCACGAGCATCTTGCAGAGTTGATCGCGCAGCCCGATGTGGCGGATGGCGGCGAGTCGGACGGTCGGGTCCTCGTCCTCGCTGAAGGCACGCAGGCGCGACAGCTGCTCCGGGTTGGCGCTGCTGAGCGACTCGATCTCAGCCAGCTTCCGCTCGGGCGATGAACCCGAACGCAGTCGACCTCGGAATAACTTGCTCAGCATGCGTGGACGGCCTTGTGGATAGCATTCTGCACCGGTGCGCGCAGGCGCGATCCCGCACGGGGTCAGCGCCCGTCTAGGATACGCGATTTGGCCAGGCTTTTCGGCGTTCTCGCGGGTCGGGGGGCCGACACCGTCACATCCGGTGACCACTGAGCACATTTGGGTACGGTGTGAGCGGATTTGGTCACGGCGATGCAGGGTGCATGGCGTAGAATCGCGCACATCCAACGGGTATTGAAGGAGTGTGACGTGGCGCAACTTGAAGGGCTGGCGCACTGGCGCTGCGACGTCGACGCGGCGGGCGTGGCCTGGTTGGTCATCGACCGGGCAGGCGAGGACACCAACACGCTTGGGCGCGACGTGCTCGACGAGTTCGGCCGCGTGCTCACGGCGCTCGAGGCGGACACCCCGGCCGGCCTGGTGCTGATGTCGGGCAAGGCGTCGGGCTTCATCGCGGGCGCGGACATCCGCGAGTTCGACCACCTGACGTCGGCCAGCGAGGTCACCGCCGGGATCACCGAGGCCCACGCGCTGTTTCAGCGCTTCGAGGATCTGCGCTGCCACAAGGTCGCGGCGATCGACGGCTTCTGCCTTGGCGGCGGTCTCGAACTCGCGCTCTGTTGCGACTACCTCATTGCCACCGACGACCCCAAGACGCGTATCGGCCTCCCGGAAGTCAAACTTGGCATATTCCCGGGTTTCGGCGGCTCCGTGCGCCTGACCCACCGGATCGGCGCGGCCAAGGCCATGCCGCTGATGCTGGCGGGCAAGTTGCTCAAGCCGTCGGCGGCGCGCGCGCAGGGCGTGATCGACGCGGTCAGCAAGCGCCACGGCAGCCTGCGCTGGGACGCGCTGAATGCGGTGCAGCGAAAGCGCAAGAGCGTGCACCCGACGCAGCTCGAGCGGTTGACCAACAGCCGTCCGGCGCGCGAAGCGCTGTCGCGTGTCATGGTCAAGCAGACGGCGGCGAAAGCCCGGGAAGCGCACTACCCGGCACCGTTTCGCCTGATCGAGAGCTGGCGCGCCCACGGCGGCGACAAACGCGCCCAGTTCGCGGCCGAGGCCGATGAGGTCGGCAAGCTCATGGTCGGCCCGTCGGCCAGGGGTCTGCGCCGGGTGTTCAACCTCATGGAGTCGCTCAAACGCTCGGGCAAGACGGTCGACTTCCCTGTGCGTCGCGTCCACGTGGTCGGCGCCGGTGTGATGGGCGGAGACATCGCCGCCTGGTGCGTGCAGCAGGGCCTCGAAGTCACGCTGCAGGACCGCGAGATGCGTTTCATCGAGCCCGCGCTCAAGCGCGCGCACAAACAGTTTGCGCGGCGCCTGCGGGGCGGGGCGCTGGTAGCGGCCAAGGCGCGCTTGATCCCCGACCTCGAGGGCAACGGGGTACCCCGCGCCGACGTCGTGATCGAAGCGATCATCGAGGACGCCGAGATCAAGCAGACGCTGTTCAAGGCCCTCGAGCCGCGCATGCGCGCCGACGCGGTGCTCGCGACCAACACCTCGTCGATCCCGCTCGAAAGCCTGACGCCGGCGTTGCAGGACCCGACCCGCCTCGTCGGCCTGCACTTCTTCAACCCGGTCGCGAAGATGCCGCTGCTCGAAGTGGTGCGCGGCGACCAGACCGACCCGGTTGTGGTCCAGCGCGGCCTCGCCTTCGGCCAGCGCATCGGCAAACTGCCGCTCGCAGTCAAGTCGAGCCCGGGCTTCCTCGTCAACCGCGTGCTGTCGCCGTACATGCTCAAGGCCGTCGACCTGCACCTCGAGAAGGGCATCAAGCTCGAGAACCTCGACGAAGCCGCGCTGCGTTTCGGCATGCCGATGGGGCCGGTGGAGCTCGCCGATGTGGTCGGCCTCGACGTCTGTCAGAAGGTTGCCGAAACCCTGAGCGCGCCCGCCGCCTTGCAAGCACGCATCGGTGAATTCGTCAGCGCCGGTAAGCTCGGCAAGAAAAGCGGGGAGGGCAACTACCGCTGGGAGAAGGGCAAGGCGGTCAAGCAGCCGTTCGACGCCGACGCTGCCGCGCTCGACGAGATCGAACAGGCGCTGCTCGAACCGTTTTACGACGAGTGCCAGGCCTGTCTTCGCGACGGCGTGGTCGAATCCGAAGACGAACTCGACGCCGGCATTGTCTTCGGCACCGGCTTCGCCCCCTTTCGCGGTGGACCGCTGTTCCACCTCTCATCAGGAGATCACGCGTGAACACTGGAACCCTGCGACCGGTCGCGATTGTCGGCGGTGTGCGCACCCCGTTTTGCCGCTCCAACACCGCCTACAGCGAGCTCAGCAACAAGGACATGCTCGCCACCGCGCTGCAGGGCCTGAGCGCGCGTTTCAGCCTCAAGGGCGAGCAGATCGACGAGGTCTTCGCCGGCGCGGTGGTCAGCCACTCGCGCGACTGGAACCTCGCGCGCGAGGCGGTGCTCTCGACCGATCTCTCGCCGCTCACGCCGGGTGTGACGCTGCAGCAGGCCTGCGGTACGAGCCTGCAGGCTGCAATGGTGTCGGCTGCGAAGATCGCGAGCGGCCAGATCGACTGCGCGATCGCCGCCGGCTCCGACACCACCTCGGACGCGCCGATCGTCGTCGGCGACAAGCTGCGCGCCAGGCTGATCAAGCTCGGCCGGGCACGCTCGCTCAAGGCACGGCTCGCGGTGTTCAAGGGCTTTGGCCTGCGCGAACTCGCGCCGGTGCCGCCGGGCACCGGTGAGCCACGCACCGGCCTCAGCATGGGCCAGCACTGCGAGCTCATGGCGAAAACCTTCGGGGTCTCCCGCGAGGACCAGGACGCGCTCGCACTGGCCTCGCACCTGAAGGCGGCGGCGGCCTACGACGCCGGTTTCATGGACCCGCTGCTGACCCCCTGCGCGGGCGTGCTGCGCGACAACAACATGCGGCCCGACAGCACCGCCGAGGCGCTCGCGGGGCTCCGCACGGCCTACGACAAGTCCGATGCCGGCACCTTGACCGCGGGCAACAGTACGCCGCTGACCGACGGCGCGTCGTCGCTGTTGCTGGCGAGTGAAGAGTGGGCGCGCGAGCGCGGCCTGCCGATCCAGGCCTACCTCACGCACTCGCGCCACAGCGCGGTCGACTTCGTCGCTGGCGAAGGGCTGCTGATGGCACCGGCGGTGGCGGTTTCGGAGATGCTGGCGCGTGCGAACCTGTCGCTTCAGGACTTTGACCTCTACGAAATCCACGAGGCCTTTGCCGCGCAGGTGCTGTGCACCCTGAAGGCCTGGGAGTCGGACGACTACTGCCGCGACCGGCTCGGGCGCGATGCGCCGCTCGGCGCGATTGACCGCAACAAGCTCAACATCAAGGGCTCGAGCCTCGCCGTTGGTCACCCGTTCGCGGCGACCGGCGCACGCGTACTCGCAACCGGCGCGCAGGCACTCGAGGAGCGTGGCAGCGGCAAGTGCCTGGTGTCGGTCTGCACCGCCGGGGGCATGGGTTGCGTCGCCGTGCTCGAGCGGTGAGGGCGGCTGCTCGCCTGGCGCGGGCGCCCGCTGGTTGGCTCGCCGTGCTGGCGCTGTGTGCGGTTTGTGCCTCGGCGACGGCGTCCGACCGCCACGTCAACCGCGTGCAGTTGTCGAGCGACGCGTCCGAGGAAGTGCCGAACGACCGCGTCGAGGTCACCTTGCACGTCGAGCGGCAGGCCGACGACATCGCCCGCCTGAACGCCGCGCTCAACCGCGTTGTCGCGGCGGCGGCCGACGTGGTCAACGACGAACCCGCGGTCGATCTGCAGACCTTTCCGGCCGGCAGTTGGCCGCACCACGACCCCAAGACCGGGGCCCTCCGCCACTGGCAGGGCCGCCAGCGAGTCCGTCTCTCGAGCGACGACTTCGTCGCCACCCAAGCGGTGTTGCAGGTGCTGCAGGAAACGCTCGCTGTCGCCCAGGTGCGCTATCGCCTGAGCGACGCCGCCGCCGAGGCTGTTGAAGACGACCTGATCCGTGCGGCGCTCCTCAAACTCAAGCAACGCAGTGCCCTGATCGCCCACGAGATGGGCATGTCCGAGGTGCGCTTCGACCTGATCTCGGTCGACACCGGTGGCGGGGCGCCGCCGGTGCACCACGGCGAGTTCGTCGCCATGGCGCGGGCCTCGGTCGACACCGCGCCGACCCTCGAAGGCGGGTCGACCACTGTCACGGTGCGCATCCGCGCGGACATCGCGCTGCTGCCTTGAGGCGACCAGCGCACCGGTGTCGGTGGGTTTCGGCACGCGCGCGTCGTAAACTTGGCGCAACACCGCTGCAGAGCGGCGTGATTGGCGTGCCGATGGACGCGGCTCGTCTATCCTTTTGACTCCGGTGTGGCCGACCAGCGACCGCACACGGCGGCACCCCGTTTCGACACCCGCAGCAGTAGACCGATCCTTTGGCACAGGCTAAACGCGTGAGTCGCACGTCGACTCCCAAAAAACGCGGCGCGACCAAGCGCAGTACGAACCGACGGGCCCTGAGCGCCCGGGTCACGCCCACGTTGAAGCTGCCCCACGTGCCGGCGGAGGCGGTGACACGCGTGCAGCAGGGCATCCGCGAAGGCACCTCGATCGCGCTGTTTGCACTCGCGGTGTACCTGCTGGCGTCCCTGCTGAGCTACCACGTGAACGACCCGGGCTGGTCGCACACGGGCATCCACGCCGACGTGCAGAACATCGGCGGCCGCGCGGGTGCGTGGTTTGCCGACATCACCTTCTACCTGCTCGGCCACATGGCTTTCGCGATCCCACCGATTGCGGCCTACGGCGCGTGGTTGCTGTTCCGCGACCGCAAACTCGATTCCGGCTCCTACCGCGTGATGGCGATGCTGCGCTGGATCGGGGCTATCGGCCTGGTGCTCGCGGGCTGCGGCCTCACCACCATCCTCGTTGCGACCGAACCGGGGCAGTTGCCGCCCGGCGCGACCAGCGGCGGCATTGTCGGCGCCTGGATCGGCGGCGACCTTGTCTCGACCTTCCAGATGCTCGGCGCCTGCCTGCTGTTGGCGTGTCTTTTCATGGTGTCGGTGACGCTCTACACCGGGCTCTCCTGGTTCTTCGTGCTCGACGTGATCGGCGGTGCCACGCTGCGCATCGGCGAGCAGCTTCGGCTCTGGGCGATCGACAGTGGCCGCGGGCTCGGCGAGAGTGTGTCCGTGTGGCGCGAGGAGCGCGAGACTGCGCGCGCCGAGGCGCAGCGGCTGCAGGACGTGGTCAAGAAGGCGCCGGCCCGCAAGGCCCCACGTGTGGCCAATGCGCCGGCGGACCCTGCACCTGCGGTCAGTGAGCCGGTGTTGCCGGCGCTCGCGGACGACGTCGACGACGGCCCGGTGATTGCGCCGGCCGCGCCGAGGGGGGGCGGGCCCAAGGTGTCGCTCGCGGCTGCGCCAAGCGCGCCCAAGATCGAGAAGAAGGCCGGCCCGATCAAACCGAGCAAGCGCAGCCTGCGCGAGAAGCAGGGCAAGCTCTTCGGCGGCCAGGACACCCAGGTGCCGCCGCTCGACCTGCTCGACGCCGCGGCCGAGCAGACCGCGGGCTACTCCGACGAAGCGCTCGCCAGCATGTCGCAGCTGCTCGAGGAGAAGTTCGCGAGCTACAACGTCTCGATCAAGGTGGTGGCGGTGCACCCGGGCCCGGTCGTCACGCGCTTCGAACTGCAGCTCGCGAGTGGCGTGAAGTCCAGCCAGGTGTCGAACCTCGCCAAGGACATCGCGCGGTCACTGTCGGTGATCTCCGTGCGTGTGGTCGAGGTGGTGCCGGGCAAGACCACCGTCGGCATCGAGGTGCCGAACACCCAGCGCGAGATGGTGCAGCTCTCGGAGATCCTGCAGTCCGACACCTACGAGCAGAAGGAATCGCCGCTGACCATGGCGCTCGGCAAGGACATCGCCGGCCGGCCGGTCACGGCAGACCTCGCGCGCATGCCGCACCTCCTGGTCGCGGGTACCACCGGGTCGGGCAAGTCGGTCGCGGTCAACGTGATGCTGCTGTCGCTGCTGTACAAGTCGAGCGCGAAAGACGTGCGGTTGATTCTGATCGACCCGAAGATGCTCGAGCTCAACATCTACGAGGACATCCCGCACCTGCTCGCGCCGGTCGTGACCGACATGAAGGAGGCGGCCAACGCGCTGCGCTGGAGCGTCGCGGAGATGGAACGGCGCTACCGGGTCATGGCCGGCCTCGGCGTGCGCAACATCGCGGGCTACAACAAGAAGATCGAGGAGGCCGAGAAGCGCGGCGAGACGATCCTGGACCCGACCTGGAAGCCCGACCCGAACGGCCTGGACGAGCGCACCGAGGCACCGGCGCTCGAGCGGCTGCCGTACATCGTCATCGTCATCGACGAGTTCGCCGACATGATGATGGTGGTCGGCAAGAAGGTCGAGGAGCTGATCGCGCGCATCGCGCAAAAGGCGCGCGCCGCGGGTCTGCACCTGATCCTCGCGACGCAGCGCCCCTCGGTCGACGTGATCACCGGCCTGATCAAGGCCAACATTCCGGGCCGCATGGCGTTCCGCGTGTCGAGCAAGATCGACAGCCGCACGATCCTCGATCAGCAGGGCGCCGAGCAGCTGCTCGGCCACGGCGACATGCTCTACCTGCCGCCGGGCAGCTCGACGCTCGAACGCGTGCACGGGGCCTTCGTCGACGACCACGAGGTGCATGCGGTCTGCGAGTACCTCAAGACCCACTTCGAAACCGACTACCACGAAGAGATCCTGCACGAGTCGATCGCCTTGCCGGGTATCCCGAGCGACGGCGGCGACGGTGACCTCGAGTCCGAGGGCGATGCACTCTACGACCAGGCCGTTGCCGTGGTCACCGAGTCGCGCAAGGCCAGCATCTCCTACGTGCAGCGCCGGCTGAAAATCGGCTACAACCGCGCCGCGCGGATGATCGAGGACATGGAGGCCGCCGGCGTGGTCAGCCCGGTGGGGCACAACGGCCAGCGCGAAGTGCTCGCGCCGCCCCCGGTCAGCAGCTGACGGGATGACTGCCGCAGGTACGCCTGCGGGGAACGCCCGGCAGGCGCCGCCGTCCAACCCAAACGACCGCCCTTGTGTGTGAGAGGTCCAGCCATGAACTCCGCTTTTCGACGTGCCATCGGTGTGCTCGCCACCGCCGTGCTGCTCAGCGTTGGCCTCGTGGCCCGGGCGGCCGACGGGGAGGGTACAAACAGCGGTGATGAGGTACCGGCCACAGGGGTCGACCGCCTGCGGGCCTACATCGTCGCCGGGGAGGTGTACCACGCCGACTTCGTGCAGTCGGTCTACAGCGAAAGCGGCGAGCTCGTGCGCGAGTCGAGTGGCGACGTCTCGATTGCGCCGCCCAACCGCTTCCGCTGGATCTACCAGGTGCCGTTTCCGCAACTCATCGTCTCCAACGGCGAGCAGCTCTACCTCTACGATGAGGACCTCGCCCAGGTCACCGTGTACGACAGCAACTCCGCGCTTAAGTCCTCGCCGACGATGCTGTTCCGCGACCCGGAGTCGCTTGAGCGTAGCTTCGAGATCCGCAGCCTCGAGAGCAACGACGGTTACGCCTGGGTGGAGCTGCGGCCGCGTGACGAGGACGCCGATTTCGAGGCCGTGTACGTTGCGCTCGATTCGAGCGGCATGCGCGTGCTCGAGATGCGCGACAAGCTCGGCCAGGCGACCCAGATCCGCTTTGACCACCTGCAGGTCACGACGTCGGTCAACGACGCGCTGTTCGAGTTCGAGATCCCCGACGGCACCGACGTCATCCGTCCGTAGCGGTGCCGCCGTCGGGCGGGTAGAGTGCGGGGCGTGTGCCGCGCCCGCTCCTCGCCATGAACGACCCCCAAGCCTCCCTGCTCGACGCGCCCGCGGGTGACGACGCGCGGCCGCTCGCAGACCGCATGCGGCCGCGGCGCCTGGCCGAGTACGTCGGGCAGGGGCACCTGCTGGCCGAGGGCATGCCGCTTCGCCACGTCTTCGACGGCGGCGCCTTGCACTCGATGGTGTTCTGGGGCCCGCCCGGCACCGGCAAGACCACGCTCGCGCGTCTGCTCGCGCACACCGGCGAGGCCGAGTTCGTTGCGCTGTCGGCCGTGCTGTCGGGCGTCGCGGACATCCGCGCGGCTGTCGCCGAAGCCCGGCAGCACCGCGCCGCGGGCCGCCGGACGGTGTTGTTCGTCGACGAGGTGCACCGCTTCAACAAAGCCCAGCAGGACGCCTTCCTGCCGCACATCGAGGACGGCACGGTGGTGTTTGTCGGGGCGACCACCGAGAACCCGGCCTTCGAGCTCAACAACGCCTTGCTCTCGCGGGTGAGGACATACGTACTCAAATCAATTGGGCCCGAGGAGATCGTCGCGCTGCTGCAGCGTGCGCTCGACGACCGTGAGCGCGGCCTCGGGTCGCTGGGCCTCGTCAGTTCATCGACCGCACTGGCCGAGGTGGCCCGGGCCGCCGACGGCGACGCCCGCCGGGCGCTGAGCGTGCTCGAACTGGCCGCGCAGATGGCACAGGGCGGTGCGCTCGACGAGACCGCCGTGGCCGAGGCGCAGCGCGGCACGCTGCGGCGCTTCGACAAGGGCGGTGACGCCTTCTACGACCAGATCTCGGCGTTGCACAAGTCGGTGCGCGGGTCTGACCCGGACGCGGCGCTCTACTGGCTCTGCCGCATGCTCGACGGCGGCTGCGATCCGCACTACGTCGCCCGGCGGGTGGTGCGCATCGCGAGCGAAGACATCGGTAACGCCGACCCGCGCGCGCTCGACCTGAGCCTCGCGGCCTGGCAGAGCCTGGAGCGGCTCGGCAGCCCGGAAGGCGAACTCGCGCTGGCCCAGGCGGTGCTCTATTGTGCGTCTGCGGCCAAGAGCAATGCGGTCTACACCGCCTACAAGGCGGCGATGGCGTGCGTGCGCGAGCGCGGCTCGGACCCGGTGCCGGAATCGCTGCGCAACGCCCCGACCGCGCTCGCTGCGGCGCTCGGGCACGGCGACGGCTACCGCTATGCCCACGACGAACCGGACGCTTTCGCCGCGGGCGCCGAGTACTTCCCGCCCGCGCTCACGGGCACGCGGTTCTACCAGCCGGTGCCGCGCGGGCTCGAGCAGCGCATCGGCGAGAAGCTCGACGCACTGCGCGCGCGCAACGCCGAGGCGCGCGACGACTGAGCTGGCTTTTTCAACCGAGCACACCCGGTTGGCACGGAAATTTTTTTTGACACGCCGCTGACGCAACGCCGTCATTGCGGGGCGGGCGAGGCGTTGCCGACGCCGGCCAGCGACGGCACGGCTTGCCGCACAACTGCGGTCGTGGATGCGAAACTGCCCCGATCTTTTTGATTCTCCAAGGCCGCCCACACCTGCCCGGACTCTGGCACCAAATTTTCTTTAGCAGGCCAGGTCGGTGGCTCCCGTCTTCACATCGTCAAGATGATCAAGTATCGGAATTCATCGCCGCTAAGCAACCTGAGGCGGCGATGCGCATGCTGGGCCAGACGCATCCGAGAGCGACAATTTTTGGTGGGAGTGCATGTCAATGCGTAGGGATAAGCTCGAAAACGAGCAACTGTGGAGGCCGGACGATCTGGTGCTGGCACCCGAGGATCTCGAGCAGATTCTCTACATCGAGGACGCACGGCGTTTGCAGGCAGGCATCGCATTGCTGAACGTAGAGTTACAACGTCTGTTCGAAGAGTCTCGGCACCCACACAACGACTGATCCCTGACCAGTCGAACAAGAGAACCCGCCGTGTCGGACACCGCGGGTTTTTTTGTGCCCGCATGTTACCGCTAGCGGCCGACACCAAGACACCTGAGCCCGTGCCTGTCTTGCAACGCACGTGTGCTTAGTGCCATCCCATTCGCCGCGTCTTGCTTTGCCTGCGCGGCCCGGCAATGACGCGGCTCCCACCAAGACTTCGTGATGCCACCAGCCTCCTGCGAGAGTTTTGGCCCGGCAATGACACAGCTCCCACGAAGAACTTCTTGATGCCACAGACCCCCCTTGTGGGAGTTCTGGCCTGGCCTGGCCGGGCCGCGCAGGCGCAGCCAGTCGGGACGAATACGGCGGCGTCGATGCAAAGCTCGTCGCACCACCCCTTCGCCGTGTCTTGCTGTGCAAGGACGCGGCTCCCACGGCAAGTCTGAGCCTGCCGCTGTCCCCCGTGGGTGTTTTGGCCTGGCCGGGCCGCGCAGGCGGAGCCAGCCGGGAC
>JBCCUP010000045.1 GCA_039196715.1 Pseudomonadota bacterium | reverse complement strand
CGTAGCCCGGGATGCGCATGGCGCGCTCCCACCGGTTCATGCCGAGCACCAGAAGACCGACGAGGAAAATGAACGAGAAGAACAACAGCAGCATGGTCGGGTACTGTGCGCTCGGGTAATCGCTCCAGATGCTCACGCACTGGTAGAGCAACTCCGGCACCGCAATCGCAATTGCCTGTGTGGTGGTCTTCACGAGGTTGACCAGGTTGTTGTTGAGCGCCGGCAGCGACACGCGGAAGGCCAGCGGCAGGACGATGTCGGTGTAGGTCTGAAAATGCGAAAAGCCGAGCGCGCTCGCCGCCTCCTGGGTCGACTCGGGCACCGCCTCGATACCCGCGCGGAAGATCTCGACGTTGAAGGCGCCGGCGAAGAACGAGAGCGAGATGATCGCCCAGCCCGTGCTCGAGATCAGCGGCACCTGGGTCCATCCGTCGGGGCCAGTGACTGCGGGCGTGAACTGGCCGAGCGCGAAGTAGAAGAACAAGAGCTGCACGAAGGGCGGCGTGTTGCGGAAGAACTGGATGTAGCCCTGCACAAAGCGCCGCACCCAGACCGACGGCGAGCTCTGCAACCAGGCGCCGAGCACGCCAATGACCACCGAGAAAAGCACACAGGCGACCGACAACACCACGGTGTACTGAAAGCCCTTGACGATGCGGGCCCACTGCCGCGGCTCGTAGAAGAAGATGAAATTCCAGCGCGGGTGATCGTCAGCGAGCTGCCGGAAAAACTCGGTGAACAGTTCTAGCATGGCGCGACCACCGGGCGGGCGTGGGAGGAGAGCTGGGGGGTGCCAGAGGCGGCGAACCGCCTCTGGCGTTCACACCGGACTTACTTGCCCGCGAGCCAGTCGCCGTAGGCGGCATTCTTGTCCGCGAGGTACGCGGTGGCCTGGATGCCCCACTTCTTCTCGAGCTCGATGAGCTGACCGGACTGGTGCATGTTGAAGGTCAGGCCCGACATGAAGTGGCCAAACACGCAATCCTTCTCCGCGAGCGGCACAGCCAGGCCCCAGGGGTTGTCGTCTTCGGAGTTCAACGGCATTTCAAACTCGTCGAACTCACCGGATGACAAGTCCGAACCGATCGAGGAATCGTCGTACACCCAAGCCACGCACTTGCGGTCGCGCAGCGCCTGCTTGGCCTCAGCGTTGCCCTGGAAGGCGACAATGTCGACGCCGTAGCGCTCGGTGACAACCTCGTTGTAGAACGCGCCCTGCTTGCCGCAGACCGGCTTGCCGCGCAGGTCTTCCCAGTTGGTGAAGCTGAGAGCCTTGGGTGCCATGATGTTGGTGCCGGAGGTGTAGTAGTTCGGCTGGGTGATGCCGACGATCTCGCGGCGGTCGGCGCGGTCGGACATGGTGGCGATCATCATGTCGATCTTGCCCTGCTCGAGGAACTGCATGCGGTTCGACGACTGCACGGCGACGGTTTCGAGCTTGACGCCCATCGCGTCGGCCGCGGCCTGGGCGATGTCGATCTCCATGCCGATGATGCTGCCGTCGGTGTCACGGTAACCCCAGGGCTTGTAATCGGCCTTGACGCCGACAACGACAGTGCCGCGTTCCATGACCTTGTTCCACACGTCGTTGGTGCAGGCGGCAAAGGTGGCGGTGGACAGCGACGCGAGCGCGGTGGTGGTGAGCGCCTTGAGCGCGAGGGTTTTCATATTCAACGCGGTATCTCCGTATTCTCGTGTGGTGTGTCGTGGCCCAGTGCGCGGTGCGCCGGACCCGGTCGACTCTTACCGTACCACGTTCTTCCGGTGGATTTGCCCCTGCCAGGGCGCTGACGGCGCTGCTGCGATCAGTCACCGCGTGGGTGTGACGATACGGTGCACGGGCGCACCCGCACCCGTGCGGGTGCACTGGTGCGGGGTGCGTTGTGTGGCTGTGTTGCACGATTGCAGCACCGGCTGGCGGGCGCCGACTGGAATGGTGGGCACCGTGCGGGTTAGGCTGATCATCGGCCCTTGCGGCCCTCTTCGCACCGTGATGCAAGGTTGGAGCGCGTGAACTTGACCGAACGCGAATCGCGGTTGATCTTCTCGATCATGCGCGACCTCAGCGGCGACTTCGAGCACGCCGAGGTGCGACAGCGCGTGGGCCAAAAACTGCTCGAGCTCCTGAACGCCGACCACTTTGCCTCCTACGTCTGGGACGACGCCAGCCAGACCTTTGTCTCGTGCGTCCAGCTCAACATGACCGACGACAACCTGCGGCAGTACGAGCGTTATTTCCAGTTCCGGGACCCGATCACGCCAACTTTGCAACGTCGGCGCAAGGCGACGCCGGTCAGCGACGTGATGCGCCACGACGAGTTGGTGCGCACGGAGTTCTTCAACGACTTTTTAAAGAAAGACGGCCTCTGCTACGGCCTGAATTTCTTCGCCTACGACCGTGGCGACAACATCGGCGACCTGCGCATCTGGCGCGGCGCGAACCGAGACGACTTCAGCCAGCGGGACGCGCACATCGTCGACGCGATCGGGCCGAGTTTCGTCAACGCGTTGGTGCGCGCGAGTCGCGACCAGACGGCGCCGGCGTCGCGGCGGTTCTGCGAGATGGCGGATGAGTTCGGCCTGACGCGCCGTGAGGCGGAGGTGGCCGACCTGCTGGTGGTCGGCCTCGCGGACGACGAGATCTGCGTCAAGCTGTGCTTCTCGAAGCCGACGTTGCGCTCGCACATCACCGCCATTTTTCGCAAGACCGGTCTCAACCGCCGGTCGCAACTCGCCCACCACCTGGCCGAGAAAAACCATCATTTCTGATGATGGTCCCGCGGCGGACGGTCGCCGTACGCTGGCTTCACGCTCGCACGGGACCACGGCATGGGACAGGATCAGGCTGACTGGGACGCGGTTGCCACCCTGGCCGCCTTCGCAAGCGGGACACTCTCACCGGCCGACTACGTCGACGGCATTGCCGCGCGGATAGACGCGCACGCCGCGCTCAACGCGATTGCGAGCTTTGACGCAGCGCACGTTCGCGCCGAGGCGACGGCGGCGCGCGCGGCCGCACCGGCTGCGCCTCTCGCGGGCCTGCCGCTGGTCGTCAAGGACAACATCAACACCCGCACCTACCCCACCACGGCGGGCACCGGTGCGCTGGCCGGTCACACGCCCGCGACTGACGCGCCGGTGGTGACGCGCGTGCTGGCGTCGGGCGGGGTGGTCGGTGCCAAAGCCAACCTGCACGAATTGGCGTTCGGCATCACCTCCAACAACGCGGTCACTGGCGCCGTGCGCAACCCGCACGACCCGTCGCTGATCGCGGGGGGGTCCTCGGGCGGCACCGCCGCGGCCATCGCGGGTGGCGTGTTTGCGGCCGGGCTCGGCACCGACACCGGCGGGTCCCTTCGCGTGCCCGCGTCACTCTGCGGCATTGTCGGCTTCCGCCCGAGCACCGGGCGCTACCCCTCGGGCGGTGTGGTGCCGATCACCCACACGCGCGACGTGGCGGGCCCCATGGCGCGCTCGGTGCGTGACATCGATTTGCTCGACGGTGTGTTGAGCGGCGAGGCCACGCCAGTTGCCTCCCTGGCAGCCGCGCAGCTCACGCTCGGGGTACCGCGCGCGGTCTTCTACGACAACCTCGACCCGCACACGGCGTCGGTGATCGAGGCGCAGCTCTCGCGCCTGGCCACGGCCGGCGTGCGGCTGGTTGAGGTGTCGCTCGACGCCATCTGGCCGCACAACGCGGCGATCGGCTTCCCGGTGTCGCTCTACGAAGTCATGCGCGACTTGCCGGACTACCTCGCCGAGCACGCGCCGCACGTGAGTTTCGAGGCGCTTGTCGCCGGCATCGGTTCGCCGGACGTCGCGGCGGTGGTGGCGAGCCAACGCGGGGACGAAGCCATCCCCGAGGCGGTCTACCGTGCCGCGCTCGAAGTGCACCAACCGGCGCTGCGGGCGGCGTATGCCGGGGTCTTCGCCGCACACGCATTGGACGCGCTGGTGTTCCCGACCACACCGCTGCCCGCGCGCCCGGTCGGTCAGGACGAGACCGTCGACCTCAACGGCGTCGCGGTGCCGACCTTCACCACCTACATCCGCAACACCGACGTCGCCCCCAACCTCGGCGCCCCGGCCATCTCGTTGCCGTGCCCGACCGGCGATGCGCTGCCCGTGGGCCTCGAACTCGATGGCCTGCCCGGCGCCGACCGCGCGTTGCTCGCCGCGGCGTTGACCGTCGAGCGGGTGCTTGCGGGCTGAAGCCCGCCCTGACTCAACTGGAGAAAAAACCATGCGATTGAACAAGCCTACGCTGCTCGCAGCCCTTGTCTGCAGCGCCCTGACACTGAGCGCCCAGGCGGCGGTGAAAGTGGGCGTGCTGGTGCCCGATTCTGGCCCGGCCGGGTTGTTTGGACCCTCCACGCGCAACGCGGCCACGCTTGCCGCGGAACAAATCAACGCGGCCGGCGGCATCAACGGCGAACCGGTGGAGCTGGTCTTTGCCGATGTCGGCGTGCCGCCCGCCGAGGCGGCCCAGGCCGCGCTTCGGCTCTGGAAGGGTCAGGGTGTGGAGGCCTTTGTCGGCATGCACGATTCGGCCGTACGTGAGGCGCTGGTCGGGCGATTCCGCGGCCAGGTGCCCTACGTCTACACGCCGGTCTACGAGGGCGGTGCGTGTGCACCGGGCTTGTATGTGACCGGGGAGACGCCGAGCCAGCAGCTCGAACCGGTGATACCGCACCTCATGGCAACCGAATCCGTGTCGCGGTGGTACCTGATTGGGCACGACTACAATTGGCCGCGCGACACCAACGCGCGGGCGAAGCAGTACATCGCCGACGCCGGTGGCGAGGTGGTCGGCGAGGAGTACGTGCCCTTCTCCGTCTCGGCCTTCGACGCCTCGTTGGAGCGCATCCGCCAGAGTAGCGCCGACGGGGTGCTGATCACGCTCGTGGGCGGCGGCTCGGTCGGGTTCAATGTGGCTTTTGCGGGCTTCGGCCTCGACAAGCAGGCGATCCGGCTCGGCACCCTGATCGAAGAGAACACGCTGGCAGGCATCGGGCCGCCGAACGCGAACCGGCTCTTTTCCACGGCCGGGTACTTTGCGGCGGTGGAGTCTGACGCGGCGGTGGCGTTCTCGCGCGCTTACCACGATGCCTTCGGCGAGGGTGCGGCTGCGCTCAACGGCCTCGGGCAATCGGCCTACGAGGGCCTGATGCTGTTGTCGGCACTCGCAACGTCGGCGGGCAGCTTCGAGGTGGCCGCGATGGACGCCGCGGCCGAGGGGCTGAGCTGGTCGACGCCGCGCGGGGACAACACCCTGGTCGGTCGCCACATGGCGCAGACCATCTATCTGGCCGATGGCACCGGCGGGGCATTCGATATCGTCTCGGCGTTTGAGGGCATTGCCTCGCGCGACGCCTGCGACCGCTGAGCCAACGCCCGTGTCCGCCGTCCTCGTGCTCAATGTGCTCTGGCAGGTGGGGGTGCTCGCCGCGGTGGCGCTCGGCCTCGCGGTGGTCTTCGGTCAGTTGCGCATCATGAACATGGCGCACGGTGAGTTCGTGATGATCGGCGCCTACGCGCCGGTGATCACCGCCGCGGCCGGGCTGCCGGCCTGGTGTCAGCTGCCGGTCTGCCTCGCCTCGGTGGCGGTGGTGGCGCTGGTGCTCGAGCGCACGGTGGTGCGGCATTTTTACGGCCGGCTGTTCGACAGCCTGCTCGCCACCTGGGGCGTGTCAATCGTGTTGCGCGAAGGGGTGGCGCTGGTGTTCGGGCGTGGCTACCAATCGGTGCCGCTGCCGATCGGCGGCACGGTGTCGGTGTTCGGCGCCGACTATCCCGCGTACCGTTTGGCGGCGTTGGCCGCGGTTGGCTTTTTCTTCGTCGGCTTCGCCGTGTGGATGGTGCGCTCGCCGGTGGCGATGCACCTTCGCGCAATGGTGGAAAATCCCGACCTCGCGCGTGGGATCGGGCTCGACACCGACCGACTGGCGTGCAACGCCTTCGTGTTCGGCTGCTGCACGGCCGGCCTGGCCGGGCTGATGCTGGCACCGACGGTGCCGGTCGAACCCCTGATGGGGCTGGATTACCTGATCCGGGCGTTTTTCGCCCTCGTGATCGGCGGGCTCGGTTCGCTCGAGGGGCTGGCCGTCGGGGCAACCGTGATTGCCGGCACGCAGTCGGTGGTCGGCGGGGTGTTCGACCAGACCGCGGGCTACTTTGTCGTGCTCGGTCTCTCTGTCTATTTTCTCTGGTGGCGACCCGATGGTCTCTGTGCTCCTGGCCGTCGGCGCGCTCGCCGCCGCGCTGCTCGCCGTTCCTGAACTCTTCGGCGATTTCACCGCGTACCAGGTTGGCTTGTTCCTGATCTACGGGATCGCCGCGCAGGGGATCGGCTTTGTCTGGGGGCGGGCAGGTGTGCTACCGCTCGGGCAGGCGCTTTTCTTCGGTGTGGGCGCCTACGTGGCCGCGGGACTGTTGCGCGCCGAGGCACCGGTGCCGGTGCAGGTGGGCGTGCTGCTCGCCACGGTTGCAGCCCTGGCACTCGCGGCGTACGCGCTTGCGGCGCTGGTGTTCCGGGGCCGCAGTGACAGTGGCCCGTATTTTTCCCTGATGACTCTCGCCCTGGTGCTGGCGGTCGAGCAGTGGGCCGGCACCGCGACTGCCCTGACCGGTGGCTTCAACGGCCTCGCCGGCTTTGACGCAGTCGGTGGGCTCGACCCCTTCTCGGAGTTGTATTATCTGATTGCGGGGGTGAGTGTGTTTGTGACCGCGCTGTTCCTGTGGCTCGAGCGCCTGCCGCTCGCGGTGCTGGTGCGGGCGGTGGCCGACAACGAACCGCGTCTGCAGCTGCTCGGTGTGGCGACCCACCGCGTCAAAGGCTTGGCCTTCGGCGTGTCAGCCGCCGTCGCCATGATCGCCGGCATGCTGTTCGCCTCGCACCAAGGCATCGTCACGCCGACGGCGACGGGCTTTGCGCTCTCGGCCGAGTTCGTGATCTTCGCGGCGATCGGCGGCCGCTTCCACGTGCTCGGGCCGGTGCTCGGTGCGGTGGTGGTGGGTGTGGCCACCACCGAATTGCGCGACCGCATTGCGGTGACCGAGATGGCGATGGCGGTGCTGTTCATCCTGGTGGTGATTCGCGCTCCGGGCGGGTTGGCCGAGGGCGTCGCGTGGCTCTCCAGGCGGTGGGCTTGGGTCTCGTCGTCGGTGCCCGATGTGCCTGACCCCGTGCAACCCCCACCGCGGCGCGGTGACCCTTGCCCGGCCGCGTTGCAGCTCGCGTCGGTGGACGTTGAGGTCGGGTCGGTGCGCATCCTCGACGGCGCGGCATTCGAGACGCCGGCATCCGGTGTGGTCTGTCTGATCGGGCCCAACGGGGCCGGCAAGACCAGCGTGTTGAACACCGTCACCGGCCTGCTGTCGCTGGCGCAGGGGACCATCCACCTCGGCGCTGAGCGGGTCGACAGCCAGCCACCGTACGCTGCCCTGGCGCACGGGATCGGCCGAAAGCTGCAAGTCCCGTCGGTGTTCGACAGCCTGTCCGTGCGGGCGAACTGCGCGCTCGGTGCCATGGTGGGCCGGGTGCGTTGGCACGACTGGCTGCGGACCACGCCGTTGCGCTGGCAATCGCCGGCGCAGGCTGCGGTGCTGCGTCACCCGGACGTGCCGCTGTCCGGGGTGCTGGACACCCCGGCCGGTGCGTTGCCGCAAGGGCACCGGCAGTTTCTCGAGCTCGCCGTTGCGCTCGCGGCGGAGCCGCGTGTGGTACTGCTCGACGAGCCCTGCGCCGGCCTGTCGCCGGCCGAGACCGCCGTGATGACCCAGCTTATCCGCGACGACCAGCGCGCACGCAATGCTTTGGTTGTGGTGGTCGAGCACGACATGAGCCTGGTCGAGGCGATCGCCGACTCCGTCGTGGTGCTGCACCAAGGCCGCACGCTCGCCGAAGGCAGCTACGACACGGTTCGGCGCTTGCCCGCGGTGCAGGCGGTGTACGCGGGGGCACGCAAGTGACGCGCGGTCTGGTGTTGGAGACGGTCTGTGGCGGCTATGGCGACACGCGGGTGGTACACGGGATGTCCGGTGGCGTCGCGCCCGGCGAGGTGCTCGGCGTGCTTGGCCGCAACGGCGCTGGCAAGACCACGCTGGCGCGTCTGGCGTCGGGTGCGCTGCCACTGCAGGCGGGCTCGGTGCGGCTCGACGGGCGCGATCTCGGCCGCGACCCCGCCCATGTGCGGCGGCGGGCGGGTCTCGGCCACATGCCGCAAACCGGCTTCGTGTTCGACAGCCTCAGTGTCGGCGACAACCTGGCGATCGCGACGACACGGGGTGCGCCAGACGCTGTGCTGGACTGTTTCCCGGTGCTGCGTGAACGCGGGGCGCAACCGGCGGGCACGCTGTCGGGGGGTGAGCGCAAACTGCTCGGCTTTGCGCGGACAATACTCGAAGACACCGCGGTGGTGGTGCTCGACGAACCCTCGGAGGGGGTGCAGCCTGAGAACATCGAGCGCATGGCCGCGTGCCTTCGGGCGCGTGCTGCCGAGGGTGCAGCCGTGCTGTTGCTCGAGCAGAACGTGGCCTTCCTGCACGCCGTCGCCGACCGCTATCTCGTCGTCGAAACCGGTCGGGTGGCTGATGAGGGCGCGGTCGCGGATGAAAGCCTCGACAGCCTGCGTGCGCGGGTCACGCTTTAGCGCGCAGAACCTGGCTCACTACGGGTCGTACTCCGAGAAATCCACGCCGCGGGCGATCGCGTAGTCCTGCATTGAGCGAATGGTGTCGCCGGCGCCGATCAGGTGATCTCCGACGGAGCGCAGCAAGCTCGTCGCGACACGCACGTCGCTCTCGATCACAGACAGCAGGTCCTGCGCACTCAGGCGCAGGAACACGCAGTCTTCCATCGCCTTGAGGTAGAGCGTACGGCGTTTGCCCAGAATGACCGAGAGGTCGCCGACCAAGCGACCCGAGGTGACTTCGGTGACCAGGTAATCTTCGTCTCCGTCTTCCACCGGCCAGTACATGCCGGCGCGCCCGTCAACGCAGAGGTAGGCCGCATCGGGCTCTTCATCGGTCGCGAAAATCACCTGGCCGGATTCGGCCTTGTACCAGCGCGCGCTGAAGGCCAGCAACCGCTGGTGTTTGCGCTCGAGGCCCTGGAACAGGTCGGTCTGGGCAATGACCTTCAGTTTGCGGTTGAGGTCAGCCTGGGCCGATTGCGAGGCGGGCGCCTCGGCCTGCACCAGGCCGTCGATCCGGCCGTCGACGATCTCGACGTAGACGTCGTAGTTCTCGGGGTTGTTGATCTGCTTCTCGATGAAGATCTTGGTCGCCTCCGGCATCAGGTCGCTGATGCGCGAGCGCATCTCGGCACGGGCGGTGGCGTCGTGGCTCGCAAGGGCGTTACCGAGGATCAGCACGTCGGGTTTCTTGATGCCGGCGCGGCTGAACGCCACGCGCTCGCGGAACACCGCCGGCAGGTTGTCACCGCCGGTCGCGGTTTCGACGTCGAAGATCGACTGCGCCGCGAGGCGACGCAGGCCATTCTCGTTGAGCACCGCGACGACCGTGTCCTCGACAATCTTCTCGCGCGCGCCGGCCATCTGCGAGACGGTGCCGAAGATCGCGTTGCCGAGCAGGGTCATGACCGGCAGGTAGCGCTCGGGGTTGAAGGTCTCGAACTGGCCGTTGAGCGCGGCGACCATGTGGGCGGCGTTGCGCTTGCGGATGTCGAGCAGCCGTTCGATGAACGCCTCGTCCACGGCCGGCCCGATCTGGTCGGCCGAAAAGGCGAACGGCACGGTCAGCATCAACGCGTACTGTTCGACGCTGAGGCTGGCTTCGCCGCCCTGCTTGTAGTCCATGACAATGGCACCGAGCTCGCTGTAGAGCTCGAGGTCCATGTTCAACCGCTGGAACATCGGGTGGTCGGTGCCGTCCTTGCCAAAGGTGGTCATCAGGCCCTCGAGCAGCTGGGCGGCGAGCTTGGCCAGCTCGTCGGTGACACCCTCCTCGCGGAGCATGCGCACGAAGTTCTTGTCTTCGGCGAGTTCGCGCTGCGTCAGCGGGTGGTCGGGCAGGGCGTAGAGCAGGTTGCTGCCCAGCGGCGTGACGGGGTTGAACTTGTCGGGGTGAAATTCGTGCACGATGTCGCTGACACCCGCGTCCGCAAGGCGCTGCCGGATTTCGGGGCGCAGGCGGATGATCTCCTCGATCAGCCGGCCGTGGGTTGCCGGGTTCAGCCAGGACCGCAGCGCGCGACGCACCATGAACTCGTCGATGCCCATCGCCTGGACGAGCTGAAACCACCACGCTTTGATCTCGTCGACGACGCGAGGCCGGCGACACTGGGGTCGACCCACTGTGCGTCGAGCGGGTCGGTGCTGTTGCCCGCCCGGCGGGCTTCGCCCTGGAAGCGATCCACGTCGGTGGATTCAGCGTCACGTGCGACGGGCTTGCGTTTGAATGGCAACAGCAGGTTGGCACCGAGGGTGCCTTGCAGCAGCTCGGGGCTGGAGTGGGCGTAGCCGACGCGTTGTGCGATGTTGGACTGGTGCAGCGTGTTGAGGTTGTGCCCGGCGATCGTGACCGACCCGGCCTGCGGCACCACTTCGCGGGTCAGGAGGTCGGCGAAGGCGCGCGCGGTGATTTCGCTGCCGGTCTTGACCGCGACGCGGGCGCCTTGCGGGATGTCCAGTGTGATGTCCTCGAGGACGGGCTGCCCGTGCTCGTCCCGGACCGTGACAGCGTCTATTCGGATGTCGCCGCGCAAGCTCACCACCTCGTCCGGTTCGCCGTCGAACAAACTGTCGTCCACGAGCGTATCGGGCGCAAAGCGCTCGAGCACGACGGTCCAGCGCAAGGCCATGTCCTGGGCGCGGTTGTAGAAACTGAGCAACTCGCGCCAGGGTGAGGACAGGTCCTTGTAGGCGGCGAGCGCCGCCACCAGCGCGCCCACGGTGATCTCGCCGGTGATCGCGAGGTAGCCGCCGACCGAGTAGAAAAAGAACGGCGTGAGCTGGTTGATGAAGTTGTTCAGAAACTTCATGAAGAACTTCTTCTGGTAGATCTCGAAGCGGATCTCGAACAGGCGACCGAGCCGGTCGGAGAACTGCGCCATGCGGTAGCGCAGCCCGCCGTTGGTGCGGATGTCGCTGACTGCGGCGGCGGTCTCGCCGATGTCGGTTGAAAAGTTGCGCACTTCCTTGATGCGCGCCTTGTTGAGCAGGTTGATCTGGCGCTGCAGTTTCGGGATCAACCAGGCCTGCAGCGGGATCAGCGCGATCGAGGCAAGGCCGAACCAGACGCTTTGCGCAAACAGGAAGGTGAGGATGGTCAGCATCTGGCCAGCCTGGAACACCGGTTGCGCGAGCATGTCGCCCATCAACCCGCCCATCGGTTCGGCTTCGGAGGTGACCATTGACACCAACTCGCCCTGGCTGGTCTGGCGAAAGTACGGCCGTGGGAAGCGGGTGATGCGGGTCAGCAACTGGTAGCGGAAGCGGCGCAGCAGGCGCTCGGCCAGCACCCCTTTCATGGTGTTGAGGCGCATCTTCAGCAGGCCGTTGGCGAGCACCGCCAGCAGAAAGCCGACGCACAGCACCAGCAGGAACTCGATCTGTGTGAGTGTCACGCCGAGGACGGTGACGGCCTCCTGCGCGTCGCCGATCGCGTCGTTGATGATGCGCTTTGGCAGCTCGAGCGACACGTAGAGGATCGGGAATGTGGCCACCGTGACCAGCAAGAGCACGATCTGCTCTTTTTTCGAGTGGGTCCAGATGTACCGAAAGAGGCTTTTTTCCATCAGAGGATGTTCCGGCTCCGAGGCGGGTCACGGGATCGGTGCAACCCGTAAGGTGAGGTTAGCGCTTTTGCCTGCCGGCTGAATCGTCGGTTGGCTCTGCGGGCTGCACACCGTAGGGCGGCGGCGCTGTGGCGCCCACGGTGCAGCATCGGCTGACGGTGAGACACACACTACGGCCGAATCAACGTAATTCAAGGGGGGCGCGCAGAGGCGTGCGGTCTGTGGCGCCGCACACCGTTGGGCGTCTGTCCCTGGAGCACAGCCACAGGCCATCTGAGGTGTGATCACACACCCCCAAGCTGACTCCCGCGCCAAAAAAAACATTAAGCCCGAGCAGTGTGTAGGAACCGATGAACACACGCAGGTCCGTGTCTGGTCACTGAATTGCACTTGAGAGTGGGGGTGCGCGGTACGGCGCGGGCGACTGATGCGGGTGCTCAGGTGGAACCCCGAGGTGCGGTTCGATCAGCTCGAAGCGTGTTTGGCGCACCGTGTGTCTGTCCATCGGGCTAGTCGCACACTGCTATGACGGGCGGCCCCGGCTGCTCGCTCCAGCCACAGGACGGCTCGGAATGATCCAACAGGGAAGGTGTTTGACGTGAAGATTTCTCACAGGTTGGCTGTGCTGACAGCGACAGCCGCCGTGGCGCTGGTGACCGTAGGCGGTCTTGGCGTGTACCAGGTGCAATCGATTCAGGCGAAGCTCGACGGCGTGACCTCCACCGCCTTGCCGATCAAGGACAGCCTGGTTGAGCTGAGCCAGATGGACGACGCACTGGTCACGGCCATGTTGGACCTGTCGCGCAGCCGCTCACAGGGCGATTTCCAGGCGCGCAGCCAGCGCGTGGACAGCCTGCTCAACAATCTGACTGCCTACGACAGGGCGTTTTCGGCTGAGTACGACCGGGAAGCGTACGATTTTTCGGAGTTTCAGAGCGCCAGGCAGGAACTCGGCAACCGTGTCGCCAGCCGTCTGGAGCTCACCGAGCTTTATCGGCAGGAGACACTGCAAGTCGGCGTCTACATCGCTCAGGTAGAAGACGCGGTGAGCGATGTGCTGTCCGGTATCGACGGGATCAACCGAACAGCCAATGTCGAGGCCGATCGCAACCGCGGCATCGTTGCCAACGCCGGCGCGACACAGCGTGAGGCGAGGCAGATCATCGCGATACTGAACGACCTCCGTGTCGCCCTGTACCGTGCTGACGCCGTGCGCACGCCGGCGACACTGTCGTCGGTTGAAGACGCCTTGAACTCGGCATTCGATGGTTTTTCATGGCCTGGTGCAGAAGGGGCGGCGTCACCCGGGCTGAATGAACTCGCAGAGCGCCTGTTGGCGTTGCGCGATGTACTGGTGTCCGACACGACTGGGTTGGTCTCTGCACGCGCGCAGTTACTGCGCAACACGGCGGGCAGTCTGTCGGCGTACCGGGCGCTCAGAGACACGGCTGAAGCTGACCTCATGAGCCTGCTGGCGTTGACTCGGGAGGCCGTTGAAACAGCCGACCTCGAGATTCTCGTTGCACAAAGCTGGGTCGACAAGTCACTCGAACTGGTGTCCAGTCCCGACGGCATATCGAAGGCTGGCAAGGCACTCATCAGCAGCGTGAAGGACATGCGCTTGCAGGTTGACCGACTCGCGAGCTCGGGGGACCGCGAAGAACTGGAGGCCAATCAGCAGCTGGGGCTGAAGAAACTGACGGCGTTGCGAAACTCGGCTGCGGGCATGCACGATCAGCTCTCGTCGCGTGACAACGCGGACGTCAAAGCGTCTGCCGAACGTGTCAACACCTTGCTCGGGTCGCTTGAGTCGTCGATCAACACCGTGGTCCAGGCAAAGCGCGAACTGATGGTCAATGAGACCGCGCTCGCGGCTGTGATGCAGGGTGTGCGGTCGACCGAGGCGCAGCGAGACACGATTTCGCGGCATGAAATTGTTGCTATCGACGACCAGCTGTCGACGCTCACGGCGGAAATCGATCAACAAGGGGACCGTTCGAGCCTGCTCATCGTGCTGATTTCCGTCGTCGGTGCAATCGTGTCGGTCCTGGTGAGCATCTTCATCGTGCGGAGCATCCTCAACCGGGTGCGCTCGGCCGTCGAGGTTGCAGCCTCGGTGGCCACCGGCAACTTGCGTTATGCCGCGCCGCGTGGCCAGAAGGGCCGCGACGACGAGATTGCACAGATCGAGAACGCCATGTCGGACATGATCAAGACGCTCGCGGGGTCGGTGACCCACATCCGCGAGGCGGCGTCGTCGGTCAGCGACGAGGTGACCGGCATCAACCGCGGCAACACCGAACTCAACCGCCGCACCGACGAGCAATCGAAGGAACTCAAGTCCGCCCGGTCGTCCTCGAGCAAGATCAACGAGCTGTTGCTCGCCGGCGCCGAATCGCTCAAGGAAGCCAGCGGCATGTCCAAGGAGGCGAACAACGCCGCCGTGCAGGGACAACAGCTGATGCGCGACGCCATGGCGACGATGAAAAACATCGAGCAGAAAGCCAACGACATCAACCAGATCACCGAGATCATCAACAGCATTGCGTTTCAGACCAACCTGTTGGCGATCAACGCCGCGGTCGAGGCCTCGCGGGCGGGTGTCGCCGGGCAGGGCTTTGCGGTCGTTGCCACCGAGGTGCGGGAGCTTGCGCAGAAGAGCAAGGATTCCGCGCACGACATCCGCCACATCATCGACTCCACGGTGACGGAGGTGGCAAACGGGTCCGAGCAGGTGAACCAGGCGGCCGGCCACATGCAGTCGACCTCGGGGCTCATCAGTGATGTCGCCGCTCACATCGAGAATCTGGTCGACACCGCGGACGTGCAAGTGGAGGCCATCGCCGACATCGAGCACACGGTGAAGAACCTCTCGGCGATGAACACCGACAACGTCGCGCTTGCGGTGAAGACCTCGGAGGCCGCCAACGACCTGCGTGGCCAGGCGGTGCTGTTGCAAAACACCGTTTCCGCCTTTCAGCTGCCCGACGAGGACGCGGACGAGCCGGACGCGTCCACCGCCAGGCGCAGCGACGACAGCGTCTAGGACGCCCACTGCCTGCGGGTGTTCAGACACGCGGTCTGACACCCTGTCTCGTTGCGTGGTTCCCGCGCAAATGACGGCGTCTTCTCCACCCCCACAGGCCTCTGCAGCGGGCCCCGGTCGGCACCAGAACCCCACCCGGAATTGATGGTAAGCTCGGGCGTTGCTGACGCGCGCCCTGGGCTTTCCACCGTGCGCACGTCATCGGCAAGACCTGAAAATAACCGCGCGGTGTCGGGCGGGCCCTGTTGGGCTTTGCCGCGGGCGCGGACCAAAGGAGGAAGCATGTTCACATCCACTCTCAGCCGGTCTGTACTCGGCGGTGCTGCACTTGCAGCTCTGACAGCCACCAGCGCCAGCGCGGCCGACGTGACCCTGAAACTGCACCAGTTTCTGCCGTCGCAAGCCAATGTGCCCAAACTGATACTCGATGTCTGGGCGGACAAGGTCGAGGAAAGCTCGGGCGGCAAGCTCAAGATCGACCGCTTTCCGACCATGCAACTCGGCGGTCGCCCGCCGGAACTCATGGACCGCGTGATCGACGGCGTCGACGACATCGTCTGGACCGTGGTTGGCTACACGCCCGGCCGCTTCCCGTCCACCGAGGTGTTCGAGTTGCCATTCATGGTCAGTGACGCACGCGCGGCCTCGTGTGCGTACTGGAAGATGTACGAGACCCACATGGCCGACGGCGAATTCAAGGACGTCAAGATCCTTGGCACCTGGGTGCACGGCCCGGGCATGTTCCACACGATGGACCCGGTGGAAACCCCCGCGGACCTCGAGGGCATGAAGATCCGCGGCGGTTCACGCCTGGTGAACGAGCTGCTCAAGGCCACGGGCGCCACTCCGGTCGGCATGCCTGTGCCCGCGGTGCCCGAAGCCCTGTCCAAGGGCGTGATCGACGGCACGACCATCCCGTGGGAAGTGACGCCCGCGCTGAAGGTGCCTGACCTCGTTGAGAACCACACCGAGTTCGAGGGCAACGCGCTCTACACGCTGACTTTCGTCCTGGCGATGAACAAGGCGAAGTACGACGGGCTCTCCGACGAGCTCAAGGCCGCCATCGACGCCAACTCGGGCCTGAACCTCTCGATCTTCGCCGGCGGCACGCAGGCGGACGCCGATGGCCCCGCGCGCGAAGTGGCCGTGGAGAACGGCAACAACATCATCACCGTGTCCGACACCAGCGAATGGCAGTCGGTGGCGGCACCGATCTACGACACCTGGGTTGCCGACCTCGGCAGCAAGGGCATGGACGGCCAGGCGTTGATCGACGAGGCCAAGGCCCTGATGGGCGGCGACTGCATGGGTGCCACGGCCTCGATGTGATCGTGACGCTGTGAGCACATGGCGCGGGTTGCGGGTGACGCGCCGTCACCCGTGGCCGCGGGAAGCGGGGTGGCATGCACCGGGTCGTTGAGTCGCTGGCGCGTGGGCTCGCGCTGCTCGGTGGGGTGACGCTGACGGGCCTGATTGTGCTCACCTGCGCGTCGGTGCTCGGGCGCTCGCTCAACTCGCTGCTGCACAGCGATGCGGTGCAGCAGGCCGCACCGGCGGTGGCCGACGCGTTACTGGCCACCGGCGTCGGTCCGATCAACGGCGACTACGAACTTGTCGAAGCCGGCATGGCGTTCGCGATATTCGCGTTTCTGCCGCTCTGTCACCTGCGCGGCGCGCACGCCTCGGTCGACATCTTCACAGCCGGTTTTTCACCGGCTGTCAAACGCGTCTTGCTGGCCTGCATCGAAGTGGTGTTTGCGGCGGTCCTGATCGTCTTTGCCTGGCAGCTGTTGCTCGGTGGCATGAGCAAGTACCGCTCTGGGCAGACCACCTTCCTGTTGCAGTTCCCGGTCTGGTGGTCCTACGCGGCGAGCATCGGCGCGGCGCTCGTGGCCGCGCTCGTGTCGGTCTACACGGCGGTGTGCCGCCTGCACGCGCTTCGGACCGGCGTGTCGCCCCCCTTCGACGAGGTGGGTGGAGACGCGTGAGCGAGACGCTGTTCGGCCTGTTGTCGTTTCCGGCGCTGCTCGCGCTGATTTTTCTGCGCGTGCCGATCGGTCTCGCCATGTTCCTCGCCGGCTTCGTCGGCATCCTGTTGATGACGGGCGACACCACCATTGCGCTCGGCCGGCTCCGTTCGGAGACCTACACCACCTTTTCGAGCTACTCGCTGTCGATCGTGCCCATGTTCCTGTTGATGGGGCATTTCGCAACCTTGGGTGGCATGAGCCAGGCGCTGTTCCGCGCGGCCGAGAGTTGGCTCGGTCACCGCAAGGGGGGCGTGGCCATGGCCTCGGTCGGCGCGTGTGCCGGTTTCGGTGCGATTTGCGGGTCGTCGCTTGCAACGGCCGCCACCATGAGCCGCGTCGCGCTGCCCGAGCTCAAGCGCTACGGCTACTCGGGCGGGTTTTCCACCGCAACGCTTGCGGCGGGTGGCACGCTTGGCATACTCATTCCGCCGTCCGTGGTCTTGGTGATCTACGCGATCCTGACCGAGCAGAACATCGCCAAGCTGTTCCTCGCCGCGTTCATCCCCGGTGTCATGGCTGCGGTTGGCTACATGCTGGCGATTTCGGTGTACGTGCGGCTCAACCCGGGCTCGGCGGGGACCCGGGATCGCCTGCCGTACCCTGAGCGGTTCCGGGCGTTGCTCGACGTCTGGCCGGTCCTGCTGGTGTTCCTGCTGGTGGTCGGCGGCATCTACCTCGGCTGGTTCACGCCGACCGAGGGCGCCGCGGTGGGCGCCTTCGGCACGGGGCTGATCGCCTGGTTTTCCGGTGGTCTCACGCGCGACACCCTGTCGGAGAGCTTTTTCGTCACGGCCAAGTCGACCGCGATGATCTTCTTCATCGTCCTGGGTGCGGCGTTCTACAACGGCTTTCTGGCGCTCACCCAGTTGCCGCAGGAGATGGCGACCTGGGTCGGCTCGAGTGGTCTCAGCCCGTGGTTGATCGTGTTGATCATCCTCGTCTTCTACCTGGTGCTGGGCTGTTTCATGGACAGCCTGTCGATGATTCTGTTGACTGTGCCGATCTTCTGGCCGATCGTGCAAGAGCTCGATTTCGGCCTGGTGACCATGGTCGATCTGCAAACTGCGCGGCTCGCGGACCTGGTTGCGAGCGGCAAGGAGATACCGGCTGCGGCGCTCGCCAAGGCCGAGGCGCTGCTCGCCAGTGGCCAGGAGCTCTCGCGCGAGCTCACGCGCGAGCTTGGCCTGCGCGGGGTGTCCAAGGGCGCACTCAACCGCGTGGTCACCGAGCAGACCGCCATCTGGTTCGGCGTGCTGGTGCTGATCGTGGTCGAGGTCGGGTTGATCACACCGCCGGTCGGTATGAACCTCTTCGTGATCAACGCGATGGACCGCGAAACGCCGATGGTGAAAACCTACAAGGCGGTGTTGTATTTCGTGGCGTCCGACCTGCTCCGGGTGGCCCTGCTGCTGGCCTTCCCGGTGGTGACGCTGATGTTGGTGCCCTGGTGACGCAGGGCTGACCCTCGCCGGGTCGTCGCTGATTGGAGGCTACCAAGATGCCAGTTGAGGCCTTGCGCACGCCGGATGCGCGTTTTTCACTTTTGCCCGGTTACCCCTACACCCCGCGCTATGTCGAGTCGCTCGCGGGCTTCGAGGGCCTGCGCATGGCCTACGTCGACGAAGGCGGCGACAGCGAGGAAGTGTTCCTGTGCTTGCACGGTGAACCCACGTGGGGGTACCTCTACCGCAAGATGCTGCCGGCGTTTGTCGAAGCGGGTTGCCGCACCGTGGTGCCGGACCTCTTCGGCTTTGGCCGCTCGGACAAGCCGGTTGACGACGCGGTTTACACCTTCGACTTTCACCGCGACAGCCTGCTGCGGTTCATCGAACACCTTGACCTTCACAACATCACGCTGGTGGTGCAGGACTGGGGCGGCTTGCTCGGCTTGACGCTGCCGATGGACATGCGCGAGCGTTTTTCACGCGTGTTGCTGATGAACACCGCCATTCCGGTGGGCGAGGGGGTGAGCAAGGGCTTCGAGAAGTGGAAACGCTTTGCCGCCGCGGCACCCGAAATCCCGGTCGGCGGTATGCTGGCGGCCGACGGCATGGGCGCGGTGACACTGATGGACGCACTGGCCTACGACGCCCCCTTCCCGGACAACCGCTACAAGGCCGGCGTGCGTCGGTTCCCGCAGATGGTGCCGGTGGAGCCCGACATGGACGGTGTCGCGCACGGGGTGCGCGCGCGGGCGTTCTGGTCGAACGAGTGGGCCGGTGAGAGCTTCATGGCGATCGGCATGCGCGATGGCGTACTCGGGGAACGACCCATGCAGTTCCTCCGCACGCTCGTGCGCAATTGCCCCCCGCCGATGGCGGTGCACGAGGCCGGGCACTTCGTGCAGGAATACGGTGAGGGGATCGCGCGCGCGGCGCTGGCGCACTTTGGATTGACGCCGGGTGTGACCGACTGAGCGCATCTGGCGCGTTGCACTACGCGAGTATGCGGCGGGCGGCGTCGGCCAGTAAGGCGTCGATATCGAAGTCGATCTCGTCTTCGGCGATGTAGGCGTCCTTCATCAGCGATGTCAGCCCGTGCAGCAGGCTCCACATCATGAAACTCCGCTGCCGCACGGCGTCGGTCACAGTCGACTCACCCAGGCAACTCGCGAGTTCGGCCATGACCACTTCATAGAGCGCCTTGCTGCGGCTGCGCACGAGTTCGGACTGCCACAGCGTACCCGCGCCACCGAATCGCAACGCGAAGAGGCCGGGTTCGGCCATGGCGAAATCGACGTAATCACGGGCCAGGGCGATGATGCGGTCCGGGTGGCCGGGCGGGAAGGGCGCCAGCACCGATTTGATCGACTCGGCCCGCCGGTCGACCTCTTCGAGCAACACGCCCTCAAGGATCGCGTTCTTGTCCTTGAAGTGCTTGTAGGGCGCGGCCGTCGATACGCCTGCGAGTTGGCAGGCTTCGGCGACGGAAAAGGCCTCGGGGCCCTTTTCATTGATCAATTGCCGCGCTGCCTCGAGCAGCGCCTGGCGTAGATCGCCGTGGTGGTAGGCCGTCTTTCGCACGATCTCGCAAGCGCAGGAAGGGGTAGGCCCGGCATTTGAACACAATCGCACGCGGCCCGCTTGCAAAGTTAGTGCTGCTAACATATCATGTTAGCAGCACTAACTTTGCATCCTGAAGGCCGCAGTCCAGCGCCGTGTCGGCGCGGTACACAGGGCCGCCGGGGTGATCGACGGGACAGCACGGCAGCCGATGGAAACGAGTCCAACGCAGGTCACACCGCACCGCCCTTTCTGGCGCCTTGCCGACCTGCTTCGCAAAGGGGTGTTGACCCTGTGTCTACTCGGTGCCGCCGCTGCGGTTTCGGCGCGAGAGGTTGGCATCGGCTTCATCGATGACGGCGTCGAGCAGGATGCGGCCGCCGAGGCCGCGCTGATCCTCGCGGAATTGCAGGCGCTGCTGCCGCGCGGTGTCACCGCCGTGCCAGTGACCTTCCGCGCCGGCGCCGATCAGCGCGACCCATCCGAGCTCTACGCAATGGCGGTGGCCAACCCGGACGTCGATTACATTGTCGCCACGGGCTTTCTTGGCAGTCAGACACTCTATTCGGAGCGCCGCTTCGGCAAGCCTACCTACCTGATGCGCGTGCTCGACCCGGCGTTGTCGGGCACGCCGACGCGCGACCGGGTGCGCAACCTCAAGCGCTATACCCAAGTCAACGTCGCGGTCAACGCCTTCGAGCGGGTCAACGCGCTGTTCGGTGCGCAGCGTGTGGGCATCCTCCGGCCGCCGTTGCCCGAGAGCGCCAACGGCGGCCTCGACGCGGCCATCGTCAGCGCGGCGCGGCGTGCCGGTGTGCAGGACGTGGTCTTTTTCTCGTTGCATCCAGACCGTGATGTCGCCGCACAGATCCCGGCGGTTGATGTGGTGGTGTTGCCGCCGGTCGGCCTGCCCGAGGCGGAGTTGGACCAGGTGCTGCTCGCGCTGCTGCGCAAACGGATACCGTCCTACGCGGTGGGTGGCGACGAGATGGTGCGGCGCGGCGCTTTGATCAGCGACACGTTGGCGAAGGACGATCGCGTGCTGGCGCGGCGGGTGGCGCTCGACCTGCAGCTCGCCATCACCCGGGGTGCACGCACCCGCGGCGTGCAGTTGCTCGAATCGCAGAAAGACACCACCATCAACATCGACACGGCTCGCGCGCTCGGTGTGGACTTGCAATTCGACGAGTTGACCACGGCGCGCCTTGTGCGCAACGCACTGGACGAGGCGCGTCGGCTCGATTTCCTCGGCGCTGTGGAGATCGCTTTCGACCGGGGTCTCGGGCTGCGCGACAGCCAGCTGCAGCTCGAGAGCGACCGCGCGTCGCTCGCGCAGGCCCGCGCGGCGCTGCGACCGCAACTCACCGCGCAAGTCAGCCAGACCCAGCGCGGCGACCAGCTACCGACACGCGAGACGCTCGCGACGCTTGCCGCAAGTCAGACCCTCTACTCGGTCAACGACGCCGCGTCCGTGTCGGTGGCTAAACTCGGCGTCGAAGCGGCAGAACTCGCCCGGAATCAGAACATCCTTGACACGGTCAGCACCATGGCCAGCGCCTACTTCGGTGCGCTCGAGGCGCAGGCGCAGCTCGAATCCCGGCTGCGCGACCTGACGTTGAACCGCGAGAACCTGGCACTGGCCGAGTCGCGGGTCAGAAGCGGCAGTGGCGCCAAGTCGGATGTGTACCGCTGGCAGTCGTTGATCGCGACCAGCGAGAGCGCGGTGCAACAGGCCTATTCGGCGAACCTCAGTGCCCAGAGTCAGCTGAGTGAGCTGCTCAACACACGCTTCGCCCTGCCGACCACACTGGCCGATGTGACGTTGGATCAACCGCCTTTTGACCTCTTGCACGAGACGATCGAGCCCTATCTGTCCAGTACCGGTCGAGCCGAGCGCCTGCTCGCTGGCACCATCGAACGGGCGCTGGGCGGCTCGCTCGAGATGGACACCGCCGAGAACACGGTGGAACGGAGCCGTGTGCAGCTCGACGCGCAGCGGCGCGGCTACTACCTGCCGGAACTCGCGCTGAGTGCAAACTACGCGCACTACCTCGACAGCAGCCGAGGCGCCGGTGGGGCAGTCCTGGACGGCGAGGGTGATTGGTCAGCGTCACTCACTGCCACATTGCAGCTCTGGGACAGTGGCAACCGCCGCAACCGCATTCGGCAGTTCACAGCCCAACGCGACCAGGCGGTGGTCAACCTCGAACGCACCCGCACCTCGCTCTGGCGTAACAGCGTGGTCGTGGTAGACAGCCTGATTGCCAACTACCGCTCCATTGCGATCAACGCCGATGCCGTCGAAGCGGCCTGGCGCAGCCTGCAGATCACCCAGGATGCCTACCGTCTGGGGTCGGCCACCGTGACCGATTTGCTCGACACCCAAACCACCTTCCGCGAAGCGCAAGACAACGCCAACATCGCGCGTTACCAATACCTCGATTCGCTCGTGTCCTACCAGGCGCTGCTCGGTGAGATGCCCATGTTGCTCGGCGGTTTGGAGCAGCAGGCGTGGCTGACCGCCTTCTCGGAACGCATCGCGAGCGCCAGACAGTGATTGCCATCATGACATCAACCCGAGCCCGCGGCGTGTTCGCCGTATCCTGTTCTCTGACGTTCCACCGTCCAGTGATGCTGGCGTGCCTGGCGTCGAGCGTGCTGCTTGTCGCCTGTGACAGCAGCGACGAGATCGATGCGCCCTCGGTCGCGCCTCCGCGACCGGTGAAGGTCATGGAGATCACGCGCGGCAGCGGCGCGCTCGAACGCGTGCTCGCGGCCACGGTCGAGTCGGGTGACAACCAGGACCTGAGCTTTCGTGTCTCTGGTGCGATCACCGCGTTGCCGGTCAGCGTCGGCGATCGACTGCAAGCGGGAGACCTGGTGGCCGAGCTCGACCAGCAGCCCTTCGTGGTCACCGAGAAGGAAGCCCGTGCCGCGCTGGCGCAGGCCGAGGCCAACAACACCAACGCCCAGAACCAGTACCGGCGTTCACGCGAGCTCTACGCCAACGAGGCGGCGAGCCTCTCGGACCTCGAGAACGCCGAGGCCAACGCGACGTCGGCGCGGGCTGACCGCGTCCGAGCGAGCGAGAGCTTGCGCTCGGCGCAGCTCAACGTCTCCTACACGCGCTTGCAAAACCCGAGTGACGCGTGCCAGGTGGTGAGCGTGCCGGTCGCGCTCAACCAGAACATCTCGGCCGGCCAGACCATCGTGACCACCGCGTGCGGCGTCGAGAAACGCCTGACCATGGTCGTGCCTGAGAGCCTGATCAATACCATCGAGCTCGGCATGGCGGTGTCGGCGACCACGCGCGCAACTGACCTCGCGCTCTCCGGCACGGTGGTCGAGATCGGTGTGAGCAACACCGACAACACCGGCTACGTCGTCGAGGCGGCGCTCGAAGCGCCGCCGGCTGACCTGCGTGTCGGCATGGCAGCCGAGGTGACCGTGAGCATCGCGAGCGGCGACCAGCGCATGGTCGTGCCGCTGACCGCCGTGCTTGGCGACAGCGACGCCAACTTTGTCTTTGTCGCTGCGGCCGACGGGGATGCGTACCGCATCGTGCGCACGCCGGTCACCACCGGGCCACTCGACAACGCGGGCATCGAAGTGGTGTCCGGGCTCGAGCCCGGACAACAGATTGTGGTCGCCGGGATGTCGCAGATCAGCGAGGGCATGCGCGTGACGCTCTACAACGGCGACGGGCGCTGAGTGCGGGTATGAACATTCTGCAGTTTGTCTTCGACAACAAGCGCGTCTCATTGACCTTGCTTGTGCTGATGACGCTCCTCGGCGTGCAGGCCTACTTCAGCCTGCCCAAGGCCGAGGACCCGGGCTTCATCGTGCGCCAGGCGAGTGTGGTCACGCGCATGCCCGGTGCGAATGCACAGCGCATGGAAGAACTCGTGAGTTCGGTGATCGAAGACGCCATCGTCGAGATGCCGGAACTCGACAACGTCAGCAGCACCTCGCGCAACGGCATTTCGATCGTCAACGCCGAGTTCAAGGCGACCTACACCCACATGCGTCCGATCTTCGACGACCTGCGCCGCAAGGTCGACGACGCGAGCGCGGACCTGCCCGACGGCGTCTTCGGCCCGGTGGTCAACGACGACAAGGGCGACGTCTTCGGCATTGTCTACGGGCTGCGCGGTGAGGGCTTCACGTACCCTGAGTTGAAGTTCGAGGCGGAACGCATCCGAGATGCGCTGTTGTTGATCCCCGCGGTGGCCGAAGTCGCGCTGCAGGGGCTGCAGGACGAGACGATCTACGTCGAGTACAGCGACGCAACGCTGCGCGAGCTCGGCATCACCAGCGACCAACTCTCGGCCGCGATCGCCAACACCAACACCATCAACAGCGGCGGCCGTATCCTGATCGGCAACGAGCGGCTGAGCCTCGAGCCCTCCGGCGACTTCTCTTCGGTCGACGCGTTGCGCTCGACGGTGGTGCGCAGCGGCACCGGCGCGCTGTTCAAACTGCAGGACCTCGCCTCGGTCGAGCGTGTGGTCGCCGAGCCCGCGAGCGAGCTGGTGCGCGTGCGCGGTGAGCCGGCGATCTCGATCAACGTCAGTATGGTCGAGGGCGGCGACATCGTCACCCTCGGCGCCGAGCTCGGGCCGTTGCTCGATCGCCTGCAGCAGACACTGCCAATCGGCATGTCGCTCGACCGCATCGCCTTCCAGACCGACATCGTCAACGAGAACATCTCGGACTTCCTGGTCAGCATTGCCCAGGCGGTCGGCATCGTCGGTTGCGTGCTGCTGTTGTTCCTGGGACTTCGCACCGGGCTGATCATCGCCGTGTCCATCCCGATCACCATGGCGCTGACGCTGATGGTGATGTCGTGGTTCGGCTTGAGCATCGACAAGGTGTCGCTCGCCGGCCTGATCATCTCGCTCGGCCTGCTCGTGGACAACGGCATCGTCATCATCGAGAACATCCAGAAGCGACTGCAGGCGGGCGAGGCGCGCGTGGCGGCGGCGGTGGCGACGGTGAACACCATGCGCATCCCGTTGCTGGTGGGCTCGGCGACGACGGTGGCGGCCTTTTCGCCGATCGTGCTGGCGGAGTCTGCGGTGGGCGAGTTCACTGCTGCGATCGGCTACATCGTCGCGATCTCACTGAGCGTGTCCTGGCTCCTGTCGATGACCATCATCCCGATGCTCGGCGGGCTGCTGCTGAGCGTGCCGGCGACGCCGGCGGACACCCGGCCGGGCCGGATGACGCGCGGCTACCGCTCGCTCGCTGCAGCGGCCATCCGTTTCCGCTGGGTGACCATCCTCGTGGCGATGGGCCTGTTCGCGTCGATCGTCATCGCCATGGGCGTTGTGCGCAATGAGTTCATACCGCCGTCCGACGAGCCGCTCGTGACCGTCGAACTGGACCTGCCGCAGGGCGTCGACATCAGCGTCACCGAGCGCACCGCCGCGAGCATCAGCGACTTTCTCGCCTCGCCGGCGGTGAGCGACGCCGGCGTCACCGGCTGGGCGCAGTACGTCGGCATCTCGGCACCGAAGTTCAAGCTCGGGTACAACCCGGGGGAGAGTGACGCGGCCCACATGAGCGCGCTGGTCAACGTGGCGAGCTCGGCCGAGATCGACGGGGTGATCGCGTTGTTGCAGGACCACATCCGCCGCGAGTACCCGGACGCCCGCTCCAAGGTGTCGCGGCTCTCACAGGGCCCGCCCGTCTCCTACCCGATCCAGGTGCGTGTCTCGGGCCGCGATGTCGACGCACTCGAGCGGCTCGCTGCCGAGCTCAAGCGCCAGCTCTTCGCGACCCCCGGCGTGCTCGATGTGATTGATGATTGGGGCATCCGCTCGCGCAAGATCACGGTCGACATCGACTCCGATCTCGCGAGCTCGGCCGGCTTGTCGAACGCCGATGTCGCCAGTTCGCTGTTCGCCGGGGTTAGCGGCAACACGGTGAGTGAGTTCCGTGAGGGCGACGAGCGCATTCCGGTGGTGCTGCGCTCGAGCAACCGGGACCGGCACGACATCCGTCGGCTGCCCGATCTGACCATCGTCTCGTCGTCGAGCAACCGCGCCGTGCCGCTCGCGCAAGTCGCCGACGTCGACGTCGCCTGGGAGGTGCCGGTGATCAAGCGGCGCGACCGGGTGCGAACCGTCACGGTGTCGGCGACGCTCCTGCCTGACCACTCCGCGACCGACATCAACGCGACGCTGACGCCCTGGCTGGGCGACTGGAAGCTGCCCGTGGGCTTCGGCTACGAGGAAGGCGGTGAATCGGAGTCCTCGGACGAGGCGAGCCAGTCGATCTTCGACAAGCTGCCGATTGCCGGCCTGGTGATCCTCATTCTGCTGGTCGGCCAGTTCAACTCTTTTCGCAAGGCCGGTATCGTGTTGATGACGATTCCGCTCGGGCTCATCGGCATGGCCTGGGGGCTCGCGATCACCGACGTGGCCTTTGGTTTCTTCACCATTCTCGGCATCATCTCGCTCGCCGGTATTGTCATCAACAATGCGATCATTCTGATCGACCAGATCACCATCGAATCGCAAGCCGGCACGGCCCTGATGGACGCCATTGTCACGGCCTCGGCGCAACGTTTACGGCCGATTCTGCTGACCACCGCAACCACCTGCGGTGGCATGTTTCCGCTTGCGATGGGCGGGGACATGTTCCAGACCATGGCGATCACGCTGATCTTCGGCATGTTGGTCGGGACCCTGATCACGTTGTTGCTCGTGCCAGCGGTGTACGCGGTGCTGTTCGGTGCGCGACGGGCAACGCCGACACGCCGAGCCAAGCCGACACTGCAACCGGCGGCGACCTGACGGCTGAGGCACGTACGCACAAGTGCGTACGTGCGAGCCCGCATCGGTGCGAACACCTAAAGCCCGGAATTGGCCGAACTGAGAAATACAAGACCTGTCTGACCCCCTGAACGCCAGCGAGCACGGGTTCTCCCGCCCGCGCTGGCCCGTCAAACCAGCGCCACACGAGGGCTGACATCATGGGGCATCAAACGCAGTTTCTGGTGGTGGGACCGCAACGGTCGGGTACCACGATCTTCGGTGAGATTTTGCAGCGGCATCAGGACATCTGCCTGACGGTCGACGGGAAACTGCTCTACTACCTGCTGGTGTGGTTGGTCAACGACCCCACTGCTCGCGCCGGTCTGCACCCGCGCCTCGATGAAATTGCCCACGCGTTGTCACGTCGGACCGTCAAGGGCGACGAATACAACCTGACGCAGGAACTGATCGAGGCCGTCAAGGCGTACCGCTGGCACGCGACCCGCGATATTGACGTGTTCGAATCGCAGGTGGCGGAGCTCTGGAAGTCGGTGTACCGCAGCGTGTCCAAAGGCGCCCTCGCAGTCGGCGACAAGTACAACGAATACATGCTGTACGGTCCCGATATCGACCGCCTGTTTCCGCGCATGCGTTACATCGTCCTCAACCGCGAGCGCGCCCACAGTGCCCGGTCGGCGCGCGAGAAGTTCGAGTCCCGCGCCTGGCAACCGGGTGGCCAGCAGCAGGCCGAGGAGAAGATCGACCTCTGGCGTCAGGCCTTCGACAACGCCTTCATCTCGCCCGATCGCGTGCTGCGGGTGCAGTTCGAGGCCTTTTGCGACGCGCCCGAGGCGGTGCTGGCGGAGGTGTGCGATTTTCTCTCGCTGCCGATGTGCCCCGAGATGCTGCAGTTCGCCGACCAGATTCTCGACCCCAACCGCGCCTTTCGCTGGCGCGGCACCCCGGTCGCCGCGGCGGCGGTCTGAGCCCGGGCCCGAAGGCCTGTCCGCCTCCCGGGTAGGCTGTTTCACCAAACGAAAAAAAGCCCCGGTTGCGCCCGGGGCTTTTTCGTTTCCGAACGGGGTTCGGTGTCAGTTCAGCGCGGCATCGGTGATGTCGTGCGTCCAGGCGCCTTCGGGCTGCTGGGTGATGACCGGGTCCGAACCGCCCGAGAGCAGGGAGGCCACGGTGCGCTCGTAGTCGGCCGGGTCCAGTGCGCCGTTCGAGCCCGCAGTGAGCTTCGCGATCTCGCCCATCATGCGCTTCTGGTGGTTTTCGGTCTGTGCGCCACTGGCGTCGTTGTCGAGCACGATCATCGCGGCTTCATCCGGGTTGTCCTCGGCGTACTTCCAGCCTTTCATCGAGGCACGGACGAAACGCACCATGCTGTCCTTGAAGGCCGCGTCCTGCAGGCGCTCACCGAGCACGTACATGCCGTCCTCGAGGGTCGCCACGCCCTGGTCCTCGTACTTGAAGACCACGAGTTCCTCGGGCGTCAGGCCGGCGTCGATGATCTGCCAGTACTCGTTGTAGGTCATCGTGGAGACGCAGTCGGCCTGGCCGTTCAGGATCGGGTCGACGTTGAAGCCCTGCTTGAGCACGGTCACGCCGCCGTCACTGCCGTCCGTCGGTATACCGAGCTTGCTCATCCAGCTCAGGAAAGGGTACTCGTTGCCGAAGAACCAGACGCCGAGCGTCTTGCCCTTGAAATCGGCCGGGCTCGCGATGCCACTGTCCTTGCGGCAGGTCAGCATCATGCCGGAGCTCTTGAAGGGCTGGGCAATGTTCACGAGGTCCAGGCCCTTCTCGCGGCTCGCGAGCGCCGAGGGCATCCAGTCCAGCACCACGTCCGCGCCACCGCCGGCAATGACCTGCGCGGGGGCGACGTCCGGGCCGCCGGGTTTGATCGTGACGTTGAGGCCTTCCTCGTCGTAGTAGCCCTTGTCCAGTGCCACGTAGTAGCCAGCAAACTGCGCTTGTGTCACCCACTTGAGTTGCAGCGTGACATCGTCTGCGGCGCTCGCGGGCAGGGTGGCCAGCGACAGGGCGCCGACCAGCAGCGGTGCGAACAGATTTTTCATCTCACTTCTCTCCTCGGTTTACCAACAGGGTTGATGTGTACTCCACACAATACACAATACCGACTCCAGCTCAGCGCCTGTGCGAGGGGTGCCAGAAGCTGAGGCGGCGTTCCAACAGGGCCATGCAGCCGTAGAATGCGGAGCCGACGATGGCCGCGACGGTGATTTCCGCCCAGACCATGTCGAGTGCCAGTCGGCCCACTTCCGTCGAGATGCGAAACCCCATACCGACGGTGGGCGAGCCGAAGAACTCGGCGACGATCGCGCCGATCAGCGCGAGCGGCGTGCAGATCTTGAGGCCGTTGAAAATGAACGGCAGCGCCGCCGGCAGGCGCAGAAAGCGCAGGCTCTGCCCGTAGTTGGCGGCGTAGGTGTGCATGAGGTCGCGTTGCATCGGGTCGGTGGCACGCAGGCCTTCGATGGTGTTCACCAGCATCGGGAAGAACACCATGACCACCACCACCGCGGCCTTGGATTGCCAGCCGAAGCCGAACCAGATCACGAGGATCGGCGCCATGCCGACGATGGGCAGGGCGGCGAGGAAGTTGCCGACCGGCAGCAGGCCGCGTTGCAGGAACGGCGAGCGGTCCACCGCGACCGCGGCGAGCACGCCCGCCGTGCAGCCGATCACGTAACCCGACAGGGCGCCCTTGAAGAAGGTTTGCACGAGGTCCGCCCAGATCGTCGGCACGTTGGCGACCAGCGTGCCGGCGCTGGCCGAGGGGGCGGGCAGGATGATCGGGTTGACTTCGAAGCCGCGCACCGCGCCTTCCCAGACCGCGAGCAGGGTGAGGCCGAACACCACCGGGATCGCGATGCGCGTCCAGGGCGCATCAACGCGTGACAGCGCGATGTTCAGCGCCCAGGCGGCGGCCCAGACCACGGCAGCGCCGACGAGCCAGCTCACCGGTTGAACCCCATGCGCGTGAGCGTGCGATCCTGGATCGCACCGATCAGGAACACCAGGGCGGCGGCGAGCGCGGCGGCAACGAGGAGCGCCGCCCACATGCTGAGCATCTGGCCGTTGTAGCTGCCCGAGAGCAGGCGGGCGCCGAGGCCACCGTCCTGCGAGAGGCTCATCTCGGCCACCACCGCGCCGATCAGCGAGGCGGCAATGCCGACCTTGAGCGAGGCGAAGAAGAGCGGCATGGCACTTGGCAGCCGCAGCCGCAGGAAGGTTTGCAGCCCCGATGCATTCCAGGTTTTCATCTGGTCGAGCTGCATGGCGTCGGGGCTGCGCAGGCCCTTGACCATGCCGACCACGACCGGGAAGAAACTCAGGTACATCGAGATGACGCCCTTGACGATGAGGTCATCCACCTGCAGCTTGCCGAGGGCCACGACCACCATCGGCGCGATCGCGGTGATCGGCACGGTTTGGGACGCGATCACCCAGGGCATGGCCGAGAGGTCCATCGGCCGGTTGTAGACAATCGCAACCGCGAGCACCAGGCCGAACACCGTACCGAAGGCAAAGCCCACGAGGGTCGCCGAGAGCGTCACCCAGCCGTGGGTGATCAGGCTGCGTTTGGAGAAGGCCCGGCCACGCAGCACCATGGCGCCGGTGGTTTTCCAGATTTCCTGAACGATCTGGTGTGGCGCCGGCAGCCGGGGCCGGTCCTGCACATAGGCTTGTGACCAGAGCGACGGGTTGTCACGCGCCAGTTGCAGCCCGCTCAGGGCGCGCCGCTCGCGTGCGGTGGGCGGCACCACCGCGACACCGGCCCGTTCGGCCTTGAGGGTGGCCTCGTGCATGTTCATCGGAATGGCAGCGACATACCACACCGCGAGGATCGCGCCGACCACGGTCAGGATGGCAACCAGTGTCCTCATGCGGTGAGCTCAGGCATCGGCGGTGTGTCCGGCGCGCAGCCCCTCGCGCACGCGCTGGGCAATGGCGAGAAACGCGGGCGTGTCGCGAATTTCGAGTGGTCGCTCACGCGGCAGCGGGCTGTCGATCACATCGGTGATGCGGCCGGGCCGGGGGCTCATGACCACGATGCGGGTCGAGAGGTACACGGCCTCCGGAATCGAGTGGGTGACGAACGCGATCGTCTTGCCGGTCTTGGCCCAGAGCGCCAGCAGCTGCTCGTTCAGGTGGTCGCGCACGATTTCGTCGAGTGCCCCGAAGGGCTCGTCCATCAAGAGGATGTCGGCGTCGAAAGCCAGCGCGCGCGCGATCGACGCGCGCTGTTGCATGCCGCCGGAGAGCTGCCACGGGTACTTGCGGCCGAAGCCGTCGAGGTCGACGAGTTCGAGAACGCGTTGCACCCGCTGCTGTTGCTCGTCGCGGCCGAAGCCCATGATTTGCAGCGGCAGTTTGATGTTGTCCTCGATCGTCCGCCACGGGTAGAGGCCGGCGGCCTGGAAGACGTAGCCGTAGGCGCGCGCCCGACGCGCGGCCTCGGCGCTCATGCCGTTGACGGTCAGCGTGCCGGCGGTCGGTGTCTCGAGTGCGGCAACGCAGCGCAGGAACGTGGTTTTGCCGCAGCCCGATGGCCCGATGAACGAGACGAAGTCGCCCTTGGCGAGCGAGAGGGTGACGCCCTTTAGCGCGTGGACCGGACCGTCGTTGGTCTCGAAGGTGAGGTCCAGGTGCTCGGCGTGGATGACCGTGTCGGCGCTCACCGGTGCATCAGACCCCGGTCGCCGGGATACCGGTGCGCTCCACTGGCCGCGGTGCGGTCAGTTCCTTCCACTGGCTCAGCGCCTTGTTGACCGTGGCGTTGGCCTCGCGCGGGACGAACTTGCCGTGCCCCTCCTGGAAGCGCAGATCGCCGTCGTGCACGGCCACCTGGCCACGCGTCAGGGTGAACCGGGGCAGGCCTTTCACGTGGTGCCCCTCGAACACGTTGTAGTCGATCGCCGACTGCTGGGTGTCAGCCGTGATGGTCTTCTCCTTGGCCGGGTCCCAGACCACGATGTCAGCGTCGGCACCGCGCAGGATCGCACCTTTCTTCGGGTAGCAGTTGAGGATCTTGGCGATGTTGGTTGAGGTGACCGCGACGAACTCGTTCGGCGTCAGGCGGCCGGTGGCGACGCCGTGGGTCCAGAGCATCGGCAAGCGGTCCTCGAGCCCGCCGGTGCCGTTCGGGATCTTGGTGAAGTCACCGACACCGAAGCGTTTCTGCTCGGTGGTGAAGGCGCAGTGGTCGGTCGCGACCACCGACAGTGAACCCGATTGCAAGCCCGCCCAGAGGCTGTCCTGGTGCTGCTTGTTGCGGAACGGCGGTGACATCACGCGGCGCGCCGCGTGGTCCCAGTCGGCGTGGAAGTACTCGCTCTCGTCGAGCGTGAGGTGTTGAATCAGAGGTTCGCCCCAGACGCGTTTGCCGAGCATGCGCGCCCGCCGGATCGCCTCGTGGGCCTCCTCGCACGAGGTGTGGACAACGTACAGTGGCACACCCGCCATGTCCGCGATCATGATGGCGCGGTTGGTTGCCTCGCCCTCGACCTGCGTCGGCCGGGAGTAGGCGTGGGCCTCGGGGCCGGTGTTGCCTTCTGCAAGCAGCTTGGCGGACAACTCGGCGACCACATCGCCGTTCTCCGCGTGCACCATCGCCGTGCCGCCGAGTTCGGCGAGGCGCTGAAACGAGCTGTAGAGCTCGTCGTCGTTGACCATCAACGCGCCCTTGTAGGCGAGAAAGTGCTTGAAGGTGTTGATGCCGCGCTCCTGCACCACGGTCTTCATGTCGTTGAAGACCTGCTCGCCCCACCAGGTGACCGCCATGTGGAAGGAGTAGTCGCAGTTGGCGCGGGTGGACTTGTTGTCCCAGCGTTGCAGCGCATCCAGCAGGCTCTCACCCGGGTTCGGCAGCGCGAAGTCGACCACCATGGTGGTGCCGCCGGCCAGCGCCGCGCGCGTGCCCGATTCGAAATCGTCGCTCGAGTAGGTGCCCATGAACGGCATTTCGAGGTGGGTGTGCGGGTCGATGCCGCCCGGCATGACGTAACAGTCGGTCGCGTCGAGTGTCTTGTCGCCGCTGAGGTTGTCACCGATGTCGGTGATGACGCCTTTTTCAATCAGCACGTCGGCGCGGTAGCTGAGGTCTGCGGTGACGACGGTGCCGTTCTTGATGACCGTGCTCATGTTCAATCCTCTCTCGCTGTCCTGGGTAAAAAAGGGGGACGCCGACAGGCGTCAGTCGACAATCTGGGCGGTGTTGACCGCGGCGTGGAACAGCACGTCGGTGCCAGCTGCGGCCCATTCCTTGGAGATCTCCTCGGCTTCGTTGTGCGACAGGCCGTCCACGCAGGGGCACATGATCATCGCGGTGGGCGCGACGTCGTTGATCCAGCACGCGTCGTGGCCGGCGCCCGAGACGATGTCCATGTGCGAATAGCCGAGGTCCTGGGCTGCATTGCGAACCGCTGCGACGCAGGCCTCGTCGAACGCCGGCGGGTTGAACTGGCCGACGATCTCGGCGGCGAACTCGACGCCGATGTCGCTGCACAGTTTGGGCGCGCGTTCCATGAGTTCGGCGACCATGGCCTCGAGTTTGTCGAGGATGTGCGTGCGCAGGTCGACCGTGAACACGACCTTGCCGGGGATGATGTTGCGCGAGTTGGGGTGCACGTCGATGTGACCGATGGCACCAACCGCGTTGGGCTGGTTCTTCATCGCGATCTCGTGCACCAATTCGGTGACGAGCGCGAGGCCGCGGCCGGCGTTCTTGCGCATGTGCATCGGCGTGGAGCCGGTGTGGCTCTCCTTGCCGGTGACCGTGCACTCGATCCAGCGCAGGCCCTGGCCGTGGGTGACGACGCCGATGTCCTTGCCCTCGGCTTCGAGGATGGGCCCCTGCTCGATGTGCAGCTCGAACATCGCGTGCATCTTGCGGGCGCCGACTTTCTCTTCACCGCGCCAACCGATGCGCTCGAGCTCATCACCGAAGCGCTTTCCGGCCGCGTCGACGCGGTCGTAGCCCCACTCGAGGGTGTGTTTGCCCGCGAAGACACCCGAGGCCAGCATGGCCGGCGCGAAGCGCGTGCCCTCCTCGTTGGTCCAGTTGGTGACCACGATCGGGTGTTTGGTCTTGATGCCGAGGTCGTTGAGGGTGCGGATCATTTCGAGGCCGCCCAGCACACCGAGCACGCCATCGTACTTGCCGCCGGTGGGTTGGGTGTCGAGGTGCGAACCGACGTACACGGGCAGCAGATCCGGGTCCTCGCCCGCGCGGGTGGCGAACATGTTGCCCATTTCGTCGACGCCCAGGGTGCAGCCCGCTTCCTCGCACCAGCGCTGAAAGAGCGCGCGGCCCACCGCGTCCTCGTCGGTGAGCGTCTGGCGGTTGTTGCCGCCGGCGACACCGGGACCGATCGTGGCCATCTCCATGATGCTGTCCCACAGGCGGTCGGCGTTGATGCGAATGTTCCTGCGGGAATCGGCGTTGGCAGTGGTCATCTCACACTCCTCGGGGTGGTCAGGCCGGGTGATCGAATTGATGAGTGTTCATGCTTCAGTGGGTGCCTCGTACCCACGTGATACAAAAAAGCGCGCCCGGCGGGTCGTCACGATAGTATCCTGATCTCTCACTCGGTCGGCAACGCCACGCATGAGGCAACCCGGACAAGGTAAAAGCCAAACGCGCATTCAACGTCAGAAGACCGCGCAAATCCACGCGGCGGCGCTGTCGGTGTTCGCGGCCGAGGGCTACCGGGGCGCGACGCTCGACCAGATCGCGTTGGCGGCCGACATGTCCAAGCCGAATCTGCTCTATTACTTTCCCTCCAAGGCGGCGGTGTACACCGCGCTGCTCGAGAACCTGATCGAGACCTGGCTCGACCCCCTGCGCGCGTTGGATAACGACCGGGAGCCGCTCGACGCCATCCTCGACTACGTCTGCCGCAAACTCGCCATGAGCCGCGACTACCCGCGCGAGAGCCGGCTGTTTGCCAATGAAATACTGCAGGGCGCGCCGCACATCCGCGAGGTGCTCTCGGGTGAACTCAAGGACCTGGTCGAGGAAAAAGCCGCGTTGATTCGTCGCTGGGTCGCCGCTGGCAAGATTCGCGAAATCGATCCCGTGCATCTGATCTTCTCTATCTGGTCGCTGACTCAGCACTACGCTGATTTCGACGCTCAGGTGCGTGCGGTGCTCGGTGACACGTCGGACCCGTACGCCGATGCCGAGGTGTTTCTCGAGACCCTGTTTTCGCGGGCGCTGCGTGCCTGAACACGCGTGTACGCGGCACGGTTGCGAGGGCGGTCGCACCCGGGTCAACTGTGACAATCACAGGCCGGGCCTGTGTTAACGCGGTTCGGGGTGAACCCGGCACTGCGCAGGTCGGGCCCGCTGTAAATCCGCTCGACATGTCGAGCCTCGACAGGTTGTCTCGGGCGTAGACTGCCACAAATTTTGATCAAATGGTAAAAAAAGTGGCAGACTCTAGGGGCGAGATCACTGAGGACGCGGAGGACGCCCGCCACGGCGGTCTTTGGCCACTCGGTTGTTCCGCCTGTGACGACGGGCGCACTGCACTATAGGTTAACCATGGACGCACTGGGCAAGACCGCTTTATCGGACAGGGACACAGCATCGCTCTGTCGGCAGGCCGCCGCGCTGCGCGACCGGTTCTGGGGGCGCACGGTGACGTACTCGCGCAAGGTCTTTGCGCCGCTGACCAACATGTGCCGCGACACCTGCGCCTACTGCACTTTTGTCAAACACCCGAGTGATCCCGCGTCGAACATCATGCGGCCCGAGGACGTGCTCGCACTCGCCCGGCGTGGCGAGCGTCACGGTTGCAAGGAATTGCTGTTCAGTCTGGGCGAAAAGCCCGAGCAGCGCTACGCGTCCGCGCGGCAACGCCTGGCACAGCTCGGGTACGCGCGCATGACCGACTACCTGGCCGACATGTGCGCGCTCGTGTTGTCCGAAACCGCGCTGCTTCCCCACGTCAACGCCGGCACCCTGGCGGACGACGAGATCGATCAGCTCAAACCCGTCAGCGCATCCATGGGCATGATGCTGGAGACCGTGAGTCGGCGTCTGACGCGCAAGGGCCAGCCGCACTACGCCTGCCCGGACAAGGTGCCGATCCAGCGTTTGCGCACGCTGGAGCGCGCCGGCGAAAAGAAGGTGCCGTTCACGACTGGCCTCTTGATCGGCATCGGCGAAACCTGGTCCGAACGCATCGACGCCCTCGAGGCCATCAACGCCTCGCACCTAAGGCACGGGCACATCCAGGAAGTCATCATCCAGAATTTCCAACGCAAGCCTGACATCGCCATGGCACTGCACCCCGAGCCTGCGTTGGATGACATGCTGAGGACCATAGCGGCCGCACGGCTCATTCTGGCGCCAGAGATCAGCATCCAGGCGCCCCCCAATTTGCATGCCCGGCACATCGCCTACCTCGGTGCCGGGATCAACGATTGGGGCGGCATCAGCCCGATCACGATCGACCACATCAATCCGCAGCATGCCTGGCCACAGATCGATCGTTTGGCAGCGAGTTGTGCCGCGGCAGACTTCCACCTGGCGGAGCGCCTGACCGTCTACCCCCGTTTCATCGACGCACAGGCCGACTTTGTCGAGCCGCGGGTAGCCGAGCGTGTCGCGGTGATCGCACGGGCAGATGGATTGGCGCAGCAGCAGCAGCCGGTCGAGGTCGCCTCGTGACGCGGACACACCGGCACAGCGGGCCCGGTGGGGCCGAACTTGACGCGACGCTGGGCCACGCGCGCCCGGCGGTGCGGCGCACGCTCGAGCGCGTGCTCGGCGGCGTCGAGGTGTCGGAGGTCGAGGCGGCTGGCTTGTTCCACGCGCGCGACCCGGACCGCGAGGCAGACCGCGCGGCGATTTTCGCCACGGCCAATGCGTTGCGGTGCGCTGCCAATGGCGACCGCGTCAGTTTTGTGGTCAACCGGAACATCAATTTCACCAACATCTGTTACATGGGCTGCACCTTTTGCGGCTTTGCCAAGCGCAAGGAAGACGCTGGCGCCGAGTGGCTTGACATCGACCGCGTGGTCGAACGCGCCGAGGAGGCGTGGGCACGGGGTGGCACGGAGGTCTGTATTCAGGGTGGCTTGCACCCCAAAATGCCAGGCACCTACTACCGCGATCTGGTGTTGGCGATCAAGGCGGCACTGCCGGGTATGCACATCCACGCCTTCTCGCCGTTCGAGGTCTGGTTCGGTGCAGCGAAAACCAAGCAAAGCTACAGCGACTACCTGACCGAGCTGAAGGCGTGCGGATTGGGGTCGATGCCGGGCACGGCGGCCGAGATCCT
>JBCCUP010000044.1 GCA_039196715.1 Pseudomonadota bacterium | reverse complement strand
GGCAGGTTCCTTAGTGCAGTCAACTCGTGACGTCGATAGGGTGCTGGCGTGCGGATAGCCCATCGGGGTCCGATGTTGGACGGCAACATCACACAGAGACCGAATACACGCTCGCAATCGACTTCGTGTTGATACATCCAAACCTTGTCTTGCAAACGGGGAGGAGTCCATACACGCTCCCACAGAGCGACGTCACAGCTGTGAGGGCAGCGTCGTCATCGGCGCACCTGTCCATCAGGATATCGCCTACCCCGTGGGAGCCGCGTCGTTGCTCAGCAACACGCGGTGAAAGCAATGCCAAACAAGACCACCAAACTCACTATCAACACAACACCCAGAGCCCCCAACCCGTCCCATCCCCGAAACACCCGACACCCGCACCAGCGCAGTGCACCCACCGCCCCAAAGCCGTCCGTCAAGCCACCGCCGGAATACCGTACAATGCCCCGGTTCCCGTTCGGCCCGGCCGAGCACCACACACCCTTCTGGAGGCTCTTCCCATGAAACGCACCCTGCTCAGCCTGGCGGCCCTTGCCGGCATGGCTATCACAGGCAACGCCGCTGCGGCGGACTTCAAGGCCTGTTTTGTCTACGTCGGCTCCAAGACCGACGGCGGCTGGACCCAGGCCCACGACATCGGCCGCCTGGAAATCGACAAGCACTTCGGTGGGAAGGTCGAAACCGCATATGTCGAGAACGTAGGCGAAGGCCCTGACTCCGAGCGCGCCATCGAGCGTTTCGCCCGCTCCGGCTGCGGCATCATCTTCACCACGTCGTTCGGCTTCATGGACCCGACGCTGAAAGTCGCCAAGCGCTTCCCCAAGGTGAAGTTCGAGCACGCGACCGGCTACAAGACCGCCGACAACGTCACCAGCTACGGCTCACGCTTCTACGAAGGCCGCTACATTCAAGGCAAGATCGCCGGCGCCATGTCCAAGACCGGCACCGCGGGTTACATCGCCTCCTTCCCGATCCCGGAAGTCGTGCGCGGCATCAACATCTTCGCCAAAGGCGCGCGCGAGATGAACCCCGACTTTCAGCTGAAGGTGGTCTGGGTCAACACCTGGTTCGACGCCGGTAAGGAAGCCGACGCCGCCAAGGCCCTCTTCGACCAGGGCGTCGACGTGATCACCCAGCACACCGACTCCACCGCACCCATGCAAGTGGCCGCCGAGCGCGGCGGCATGGCGTTTGGCCAGGCATCGGACATGATCGCGGCCGGTCCCGAGACCCAACTCACCGCCATCATCGATTCCTGGGGCCCCTACTACATCAAGCGCACCCAGGCCGCGATGGACGGCACCTGGGAGACCGAATCCAGTTGGGACGGCCTCGTTGACGGCATCCTGACCATGGCCGACTACACCAACATGCCCGAAGACGTCGCCGCCATGGCAGAAGCCACCGAGGCCGCGATCATCGCAGGCGAGCTGCACCCCTTCACCGGCCCGATCAACAAGCAGGACGGTACGCCCTGGTTGGCCGAAGGTGAAGTGGCCGAAGACGGCCCGCTGCTCGGTATGAACTTCTACATCGAAGGCGTGGAAGGCGCGTTGCCGCAGTAACCAACCAACACGCGATCAACGTGTTGCAGGGCCACCCCCAACGGGGTGGCCTTTTTTGTAGCCGTCGGGCGCGGGTTCGGCATCCGGCTTGGCATGCCGGTCGTAACTCGCCTCGAGTTCTCCGCGCAGAAACGCCCCGAATCGGATGGGCTCGAACCGCGGCGCGCCCAAGCCCGCCAGGGGCGCCACGACGGTGCTGACGTGCGGGTCGTAAAAGAACGGCACCGAGTAGCGCTCCCGGCCCGAGGTGTTGATTACCCGGTGCGGAGTTGAGCGCAGCACCCCGTTCGACAGCCGGTGCAGCATGTCGCCGACGTTGACAATGAACGCGTCCGGCACCGGCGGTGCCTCCACCCACGCGCCTGCGGGCGTCTGCACCTGCAGGCCGCCGACATCGTCCTGTGCGAGCAGCGTCAGGCAGCCGAAGTCCCGGTGCGGCGCCGACCCGTAGAGGTCGTCCGGGGCCTGGGGCGGTTGCGGCGGGTAGTGCAGCAGGCGCAGCCAGGTCGTCGGGGTGTCGAAGGCGCGCAGCGCGGTGGCGTCGGCGACGCCGAGCCCTTCGAACGCCAGCGACAGCAACCGACGCGAGAGTGCCGTCATCGCGGCCACGTAGGCTTCGCACGCCGCGCGGAATCCGTCGAGCGCCGGCCACCGGTTGGGTCCGGAGAGGTAGACGGCCGGGTCGGCGGTCGCGTCTTCGCGCATCAGCATGAAGGACGCGGACTGGTTGGGCCTGGTGACCTCGGCCAAGTCAGATGTGACATCAGTCGAGGTGTTGATTGCGATGTAGCCGCGGTGGTTCGCGTCGAGCGCCAGCGCGAGCTTGTCCTCGAGCGGCAGGGCGTGGAAGCGCCTCGACGCATCGAACACCGCCGCACGCAGCGCCGGGTCCACGCCGTGGCCGGTGATGTAGGCGAACCCGGTGTCGCGGTAGACGGCGACAAAACGCTGCGCGAGCGCAGCCGTGTCGCCGTCGCGGTTCAGCGCAGAGACATCAATCTCCGGGACCTCTGAAAACTCCCCCACCAATACGTCCTCCTTGCTGTCAGCGTGACGCGGTGTTGCCACGCGCGCGCACCGCAGGCGCAATCATGTCACGCGCATCCGCCAACGCGAAGTGCGCCTGGCAGGCCGCCACGAACGCGCTGACCAGGCGCCGCGGCTGGCCGCTGAGTGTGCCGAGTGCGAGGCGCAAGGCAGCGGGCGTGTCGCGCAGCGGCACGGCGGTCAGTGCGTCCCCGGCGTAGCTCGTCGCGCTGCGCGGGCGCATGTTCAGCACCGAACAGCCCACCCCGGCACCCACCAGGCTGCGGACCATCTCGGTGCTCGTGGCGTGGGCGACGATGCGAGGCCCGACACCGGCTGCATCAAAGAGCCCGCGCAGGTATTGCGCGGTAAACGGCAGGTCCAGCAGCACCACCGGTTCGTCGGCGATTTGCTGCAGGCGCAGGCTGCGCCGCGAGGCAAGCGCGTGGCTGTCGGCAAACAGCACGTAGGGCGGCGCGTCGATCAGTGCCGTGACGTCAATGCCCGGTTTGGCGCCGTCCGAGACAAACACGATTGTATCGAACGCCCCAGAGAGCAAGCCGGCCTGCGCGCGCTCGTTGTCGCACTCGGTGAAGCGCACACGCACACCCGGGTTCTCGGCCAGCAGCGGCTTGAGCACGCGCGGCAGGAACGCTGGTGCAACGGGGGCGTAGTAGCCGATCGAGAGCTCCCCGGACAGTGCCTCGCGCAGCTCCGTGCCACTCGCCAGCAAGTGATCGTATTCCTCGATCAGGTGCCGGATGCGCGGGACCAGCGCCACCCCGGCCGCGGTCAGTGCGAGCCCTTTGGCCGGGTAACGCTGCACGAGTCTGAGGTCGAACGCCGCTTCCACGGTGTCGATGGCCGCCGCGATTGCGGACGGTGCGACGTGGACCTGCGCGCCCGCCCGGGTCAGCGAGCCGGTGTCGGTCGCGGCGAGGAAGTACACAAGTGAGCGCAAGGACGGCGTGCTGCGCATGGAACTCTCCCTCTGAATTTCAGAGCTATATGGCAAGAATAATCGTCTTTTCCCATGATAGAGCGCCATGCCACACTGACCAAACCTCATTCAGTCTCGGTGCACCCCTCATGGCAGACTCCGCTACCCGTGCCGGCCCCAGCCGCTTCGAGAAGCAATGGCACTACCGCCCCGACGTGCCGATCCGGACCTCGCCGCTCTTTCAGTGGCCACCGTCACCGGTGGGGGTGTGGCGCTGGGTCGCGGCGCGCTGGCTGGTGTTCGGCGAGAACCTGATCATCGCGGTGCTGGCCTTTCTGTGCTGGACTGCTTTGCAGCCGCCGCTTGAGGACATGGCCGAGTTGTCGCTGGGCTGGGTGGCCCAGCTCTGGGTGCGCAACGTCGTGCTGATTGCGCTGGTGGCCGGGGGCCTGCACCTCTGCCTGCACCAGCGCAAGACGCAAGGCGACAAGCTGAAATTCGACCCGCGTGAGCTCAATGCAACCGGTTCCGCCTACAGCTTCGGCAGCCAGTTGCGCGACAACCAGTTCTGGACGCTCACCAGCGGCGTCGCGTTCTGGACGGGCTTCGAGGTGCTGATGTTCTGGGGCATGGCGAACGGCGTCGTGCCGGTGCTTGCGTGGCGCGACAACCCGGTGTGGTTTGTCGCCCTCTTCGTGCTCACACCGGTGTGGATCTCATTCCACTTCTACTGGGTTCACCGGCTGCTGCACTGGCCACCGCTCTACAAAGTGGCGCACGCGCTCCACCACCGCAACACCAACGTTGGGCCCTGGTCCGGCCTCTCGATGCACCCGATCGAGCACCTGCTCTTCTTCAGCTCGATCCTGATTCACTGGGTGGTCGCCTCGCACCCGGTGCACATCCTGTTTCACATGCAACACCAGGCGCTGACCGCGGTCACCTCACACGCCGGCTTCGATGACCTGCTGGTGAAAGACGCACACGCACTGTCGCTCGGCAATTTTCATCACCAGATGCACCACCGCTATTTCGAGTGCAACTACGGCAACCTGGAGGTGCCGTGGGACAAGGCTTTCGGTTCGTTTCACGACGGTACCGACGCATCGCACGAGCGTTTCCTCGAGCGCCGGCGGGCCGTGCGTCACAGAGCCTGAGGGACCGGTCCGTCGGTCAACCGACGTTGGCCAGCGGGGTCTTGGCGAACCAGGCGAGAAAACGACCGGCCTCGAGCTGAAAGCCGTCGTAGAGCACCTCGCCGCCCGGTGCGATGACGACGAACCAGGGCGTCCCACCCGAGCGGTACTTGGCCATGACGGCCGGCAGGTGGGAGCCGTCAGTGGCAGCGTCAGCGTGTCCCACTGGCATCGCGAGCTCGTACTGCTTCTGGATTTTTTCGAGCTTGTCGACCGAATTGGTGTTCAGGCCCTCAAACGCCGTTTGGACAGCCGCAAACGCGATGTTCGGGTTGTCGGCGAGCGCGTGGCTCATGGTCTTCAAGGCCGGGAGGCCGTGGCGATGGCAGCCTGGGCACCAGTTCTGCCAGAACTTCAGCACGATGAGCTTGTTGCGTTGCGGCTCGACCTTGAAGTCACCGCCGGGGTTACCGTCGGCGTCGAGCCAGTAACTGACGTCGAGCTCAGGTGCGATGGACCCGACAATGCCACGCTCTGGCGCGGCCAGTGCCAACCCAGCCGAGGCGGCGGCTGCAGCGGCCAGTCCGCCCTTCAGTGCACGGCGGCGTGTGAGTGAGACCTGTTCGCGCATTGTTCCGCCCACGGTTTTCCTGCTGTGTAGAGCCCTGCTTCGTGCAACAGTTCACGCGCGGCACGACGGATGCACCCGGTTTCACCGACCATGCGTGTTACTACGTACAGTGTACGAGGTCGTGCGACCCCGTTTTGTCGCCCGACACGCAGTTTCGCGGCTCAGTCGACGTAGGCCCCGGTGGACACGTTGCCGCCCGCCCCGCTGAACCGCACGCGCGTGCCGTCCGAGTGTATCGCCACGTCGTAGCAGGCCCAGTCGCCAGCCGGCGGCCACACAGAGCAATACCGGTCGCCTTCGACCCGCCAGCGCCCCCAACTTGGCCGGCCCGCGTCGTAGAGCGTGCGACCCGAAGCGTAGAAGGTCTGGGTTGCGGCGGCGTAACGCAGCGTCTTGTCAGTCAGGGCGACTGAGATGCCGTCACCGTCCAGCGTGCGCCAGTCGGTGGCGTGCGCTGACCCGACCAGCAGCAGGCCCACTGCCCACCAACAAATGCGTTTCAACGTCACCGTGACACCCCTGGCCGACTGCGTCGGCGTTCCGACAAGACGGGCGCGACGATCACCACCGCCACGCCACCGAGCACGGCAACCGCGCCGACCGCCAGTCGGGTCGACACCGGTTCGGCCAGAAAGAGCACACCACCGACCGCCGCAATGACCGGCACACTCAACTGTACCGACCCCGCCACCGGCGCGCTCATTGCCGGCATCGCGCTGTACCAGACGGCGTACCCCGCCCCCGAGGCCACCACCCCCGACGCCACCGCGTACAGCGCTCCGAGGGTCGAGCCGTGCAAGGCCGAGGCACTCACGAGCAACAGGCCGAGCGACGCCGGCGCCGCCCGCACGAAATTGCCGGCGGTGGCCGCCAGCGGGTCCCGCACCCCCCGACCGAGCAACGAGTAGACGCCCCAGGCCACGCCGGAGACGAGCATCAGCGCGGCCGCCCCGACCGGTGGCGCACGGAGACCGGGCGAGAGCAGCCCCACCAACCCGATCAACGCCGCCGCAAGGCCACCCCACTGCGCTGCCGACAGGCGGTCGCCGCGCACAAGCCCGACGCCGATCATCGTGACTTGCACGGCACCAAAGAGGATCAGTGCACCCATCGCCGCCGACAACTCCAGGTAGGCAAACGAGAACGCAGCTGCGTACACGAACAGCGCCGCCGCACCGGCCAGGGTGCCCTCCGCAGCGGCCCGGTTGCCTGAGCGCAACCGGACCAGCAACCACAGTGCAAGCGCGCCACTGACGAGCCGGATCACCGTGAAACTGCTGGCATCAATCAGCCCGTCGCGGATCGCCACACGCGCCAACAGCGAGTTGGCCGCGAACGCCACCATCGCCAACAGCGTCAGCACCGTCACCCGAGCTGCCATGTCTGCGTCCGTATACACCACGTGAAGCCGCATTATTGCAGCGCCGACGCACGGGTCCAACGCAATTCACGCGCGTACGCAGTTCCCCCGATGGGCAGCGGGCGTGTGCGGCCCAAGGCTACACTTACGCTCATACCTTCGTGGAGATCCGGTCATGGCGCGCAGTCGATTCGACTTCAAGAACGCGAATGGCTTGACCTTGTCTGGCCTGCTCGAGACGCCCGAAACCGGCACGCCGCACGCAACGGCCGTGTTCGCGCACTGTTTCACTTGCGGCAAGGCGAGCCGAGCGTCGACGCGCATCAGCCAGGCGTTGACACGGCACGGTTTCGCGGTGCTGCGCTTCGACTTCACAGGCCTGGGTAACAGTGAGGGCGAGTTCGCCAATTCGCACTTCAGCGCCAACGTCAGCGACCTGATCGCCGCCGCGGGGGCGCTCGAGGCGGCCCACAGCGCCCCGTCGCTGTTGATCGGCCACAGCCTCGGCGGGGCCGCCGTGCTGCACGCCAGCGCACAACTGCCTTCGGTGCACGCGGTGGCCACCGTCGGTGCGCCGGCAACCGCCGACCACGTCCAACACCTTTTTGCCGGGCAACGCGACGCGATCTTGCAATCCGGCGAGGCCGAAGTCGACCTCGGCGGGCGGCGCTTCCGCCTCGACAGCGCCTTCGTCGAAGACCTGCAGAACCACAACAGCCTCGCCCCACTCGCCGAGCTCGACGCCGCCTTGCTGGTGTTCCACTCACCCCAGGACACGATCGTATCCATCGATGAAGCCGCCAAGATCTACACCGCGGCACGCCACCCCAAGAGCTTCGTGTCGCTCGACGGGGCCGACCACCTGCTGACCGCGCAGGCCGATGCGGACTACGTGGCCGACACCCTCGCGGCCTGGGCCAGCCGCTACGTGCCCCGACCGGCCGAAGACGAATCTGCTCCGGCCCTCGCCCCGGGCGAGGTCTGGGTGGGTGAGCTCGACCACACGTTCAAGCGTGCGATGCGCGCCGGCAAACACCGACTCGTCGCAGACGAACCGGCCGCATACGGCGGCGGAGACACCGGACCCGCACCGTATGACCTGCTGTTGATGTCACTCGGTGCGTGCACCTCGATGACGCTCCGCATGTACGCCGAACGCAAGGCAATCCCGCTCGAGGACGTGGACGTTGTGCTGACGCACGCGCGCGTGCACGCCGCCGATTGTGCAGACTGCGGTGACCTCGGCGACCGGGCAGACAGCGCCAAGCTCGATCGCCTCGAACGGCGCATCACGCTGCAGGGCCCCCTCAGCGCCGCGCAACGCACCCGTTTACTCGAGATCGCCGATCGTTGCCCGGTCCACCGCACGCTCGAGAACCACCCGGTAATCACCACAGTGCTGACCGACTGAGCGCGAATTCCGGTGGCAACACCGCCTTAACCCGGTGCGCGCAACTCGGTAGACTGGTGCCGCACCACCACGGCGGCCTGCGCTGACCGGTGGCTGAGTCTTCCGGACGCGGAGCGCGCAGCATGACAACCGTGGACATCGACGTCGACGCCTTCTGGCACGACCCCTACCCGCAACTCGCCGCGTTGCGACACGACGCGCCTGTTGCCTGGGTGCCACAGTTGCGGGCGACGCTGCTGACCCGACACGCCGACGTGGTCGAGAACGAAAAGCGCGTCGAGGTGTTTTCCTCGAGCATGCCGAATGGCCTCATGACCCGGCTCATGGGCGAGAACCTCATGCGCAAGGACGGCGACGCGCACTTCAGCGAACGCCGCGCCATCATGCCGGCCTTGAGTGTCAAGGCCGTGAGGACCGTCTGGCGCGCCCAATTCGCGGCCCTGACCGACGCGATCCTCGACGCGCTCGTGCCGTGCGGCGCGTGTGAGCTCGTTCAGGACCTCGCGATGCCGGTGTCAGCCGAGGCACTCAAGGCCGTCACCGGCCTCGCCAACATGTCCGCCGCCGAAATGGACCGCGTCAGCCAGGGCATGATCGACGGCTGCGCAAACTACAGCAACGACCCCGACGTCGAAGCGCACTGCCACGACTGCACCGCGTCCATCACCGAGCACATCGCCGAACGGCAACAGGCGCTACAGGATGCGCCCGACCACTCGATGCTCTCGATGCAACTGCAGGCCGGCCTCAGCGACGCACAGATCGACGCCAACATCAAACTTGCGATCTCCGGCGGGCAGAACGAACCGCGGGACGCCATTGCAGGCACCGTCTGGGCGTTGCTGCGGCACCCGGAGCAGCTCGCTGCGGTGCGCGACGGCGCCGCCAGCTGGCTGAATGCGTTTGAGGAGTACGCCCGCTGGGTGTCGCCGATCGGCATGTCTCCCCGGCGGCTGGCGCAGCCGTGCACGCTGCGCGGGGTCGACCTGAACCCGGACGGCCTCGTGTTCTTCATGTTCGGGTCGGCCAACCGCGACGAAGCCGTGTTCGAGGCGGCGGACACCTTCGATGTAACCCGAAACCACCGCAACACGGTGAGTTTCGGTGCCGGCCCGCATTTCTGCGCGGGCGCGTGGGTGTCACGGTGCTTGATCGCGGAGGTGGTGTTGCCGCGCGTGTTCGCCCGGCTCCCGAACCTGCGGGTGCAGCCCGACGCCGCCACCCCGTTCGGTGGCTGGGCGTTCCGCGGACCGTTGTCGGTGCCCGTGTGCTGGGACGCCGCGGGCTAGAAACTGGCGGCCTAGCTTTTCTTGTTGGCCCAGGCTTTGACCGCCGAGACGACCGACGCGATGACGGACCCGCTCTCACCGCCTTTGTCGGCGCCGTTCTTGGCGTTGTTGCCCTCGATCTGTTCCCAGCGCACGCGCGACTCGATGCTGTCCACACGCAAGGCACCGGACTCTTCGAGCTCCCGGTAGACCTCACCGATGTGCGGCTTGAACGTGGTTTGCGCGCCGCCACCGACCTTCGACCAGCGGTCAAGTGCCGCCTCGGGGTTGTCCTCGGGGTGTTCCCGCTCTTCGTACAGCTTGCTGATACCGGGACGAAAGGTCGCGGCCGGGATCTTGGGGCGAACGCGTTTGGTGGCGCGCGCACTCGGTGCACCCATGACGGCACTCCAACTGACACTGTGGTGAGATGGGTATCGGCCACCCCCCGCTGCAGGTTGAGCCAAACCGGACACAGCCGCAGGGAATCAGCACCCGAGCGCAGTCAAACCGCACCCTGTGACACGCACCAGACGCGCCAACAACTTCCGTTTACGTAACGTCAATCAAGCCGTATAGTGGGCCGGACGTGCGAGGCTGTGCTCCCGAATGACCAACACCACCGAACCCACCCATTCCATCTCCGAGCTGGCGCGCGAATTCGATGTGACCACCCGGACCATCCGGTTCTACGAGGAGAAGGGCTACCTCAACCCGAGCCGAGACGGCAGGAAGCGCGTCTACTCCCGCCGCGACCGCACCCACCTGCGCTTGTTGTTGCGCGGACGCCGCCTCGGTTGGTCGCTCGAGGACACCTGGGAGTTGATCAGCCTGTACGACTCCGAAGAGGGCGAAGCCGCGCAGCTGCGCGCCATGTTGGGGCGGCTTTCGGATACCCGGGTGCTACTTCAGCAGCAGCGCCTCGACATCGACCGCGCCGAAAGCGAACTGACCGACATCGAAAGCCGCTGCCTCACCCGGCTGAAAACCGCCGAGTCGCGCTGAGGAGCGGCGCCGGGTCCACGGAGGCCAACTAAACTCTCGGAGTCGTCACGCGCGCCCGCGTGGCAGGCACCGGTCGGGCGGCTCGGCTCTTGCAACTCCCCGTGCAACCCAGCCTTCCCCAGCGGCTGACGCTACTCCTGTTTCACACGTAGGAATTGATGGTGTCCACAGGCCAACACCAAGAGCAAGACGCACCCACAGTCGACGCACTCAAACAGCGTATCCAGCGACACCTCGACCACACCCTCGGCGCCGACGCCGACACGGCGAACTACCGTGCCTGGTGGACCGCGACCTGCATGGCCGTCAACGAGCTGGTGTTCGACGGTCTGCGTGCCACCCACCAACGGCACCGCACCCTCGACACGCGGGCGGTCAACTACCTCTCGCTCGAATTCCTCATGGGTCGACTGTTGTCGAACAACCTGCACAACCTGCACCTCTTCGACACCGCGCGCGACGCACTGGCGGCCTGCGGTCACGACCTCGACGCGATCCTCGAAGAGGAGCCGGACATGGCCTTGGGCAACGGCGGCCTGGGCCGGCTCGCCGCGTGCTACCTCGATTCGCTCGCGACGCTCGACTACCCGGCGATCGGCTACGGCATCCATTACGAGCACGGCCTGTTTCGCCAGGAGTTCCACCGCGGCGTCCAGATCGAGCGCCCGGACGAGTGGCGCGAGTACGGCAACCCGTGGGAGGTCTGTCGCCCGGAGTCGGTACAGGAGATCCCGCTCTACGGCCACGTGGCCATCGAACACGACGACCTCGGTCGCCCGCACAAGGTGTGGCACCCCGGCCTCGTGATTCGCGGCGTGCCCTGGGACGTCCCGGTGGTAGGTTACGGCGGCAAGACCGTGAACGTGTTGCGCCTCTGGGAGAGCCGCGCGTCGCAGCACTTCGATTGGGACGCCTTCAACGCCGGCGCATACGCCGACGCCCAGGCTGAGCAGACCCGCGCGAGCACGGTGTCCAAGGTGCTCTACCCGAACGACGAAACCGAGGCCGGCAAGGAACTGCGACTGATTCAGCAGTACTTCTTCAGCGCCTGCTCGGTCAAGGACATCCTTCGGCGGTTCCGGCGCACACACGATGACTGGGACGAGCTGCCCGAGCAAGCCGTCATCCAACTCAACGACACACACCCGACCGTCGCGATCCTCGAGCTGCTGCGTATTCTGGTCGACGACGAGTCGCTCGACTTCGACCACGCCTTTTCGATCGTGCGCCGCGTGTTTGCCTACACCAACCACACGCTGCTGCCCGAGGCCCTCGAGACCTGGCCGGTGCGTCTGTTCGAGCGCGTCATGCCGCGCCACCTGCAGCTGCTCTACCAGATCAACGAGGCGTTCCTCAGCCGCGACGTCGACGCGCGTTGGCCGGGCGACGACAGCATGAAGCGCAAGTTGTCGGTGATCGAAGAAGGCCACGAACGCAAGGTGCGCATGGGTAACCTCTGCGTGATTTCCGCGTTCAAGGTCAACGGGGTTGCGGCGATTCACTCGGAATTGATCAAGAGCGACCTGTTCCCGGAGTTTCACGCGCTCTGGCCGGAAAAGCTGACCAACGTCACCAACGGGGTTACGCCGCGACGCTGGCTGAAGGCCTGCAATCCGCAACTGGCCGACCTGCTCGACCAGACCGTCGGAGACGGCTGGCCAACCGACCTCGGCCTGCTGCGCACGCTCGAGGACCACGCCGACGACCCGCTGTTTCAGCGCCGCTTTCTCGAGATCAAGCAGCAGAACAAGCGCGCTTTGTGCGACGTGATTCGCGAGAGCACCGGCGTGGAGGTGAACCCGACGGCACTCTTCGACGTCCAGATCAAGCGGCTGCACGAGTACAAGCGCCAGCACCTGAACCTGCTGCACATCCTCACGCTCTACCACCGGATCCTCGCGAACCCGGACCACGACATCCACCCGCGGGTGTTCCTGTTCGGCGCCAAGGCCGCGCCGGGCTACCGCCTGGCCAAAGACATCATCTACGCCATCAACCGGGTTGCCGAACGCATCAACCAGGACGAGCGTGTGGGCGACAAATTGAAAGTGGTGTTCCTGCCGAACTACCGGGTCAGCCTCGCCGAGAAGATGATCCCGGCTGCCGACGTGTCCGAGCAGATCTCGACAGCCGGCAAGGAGGCTTCGGGCACCGGCAACATGAAGCTGGCGATGAACGGCGCCGTGACCGTCGGCACGCTCGACGGCGCAAACATCGAGATCGCAGAGGAAGTCAGCGCTGACAACATCTTCATCTTCGGCCTGACGGTCAACGAGGTGAAGGCCCTGAATGCCAAGGGGTACAACCCCTGGCACCACTACCATGCCAACGCGGAGTTGCGCGCGGTGCTCGACTGGCTCGGCGGCGATTTCTTCTGTCCTGACAACCCCGGCGCGCTTGCGTCGATCCGACACAGCCTACTCGATGCCGGTGACCCCTACCTCTGCCTCGCGGACTACGAGAGCTACGTGAAGGCGCACGAAGCCGTCGACACCGCCTTCAGAGACCGCAAACGCTGGGCGCGCATGGCGATCCTCAACACCGCACTGACCGGAAAGTTCAACTCGGACCGCTCGATCGAGGACTACGTGCGCGGTATCTGGCACCTCGACCGGGTCGACGCCCGCAGCGCACTGCCCGACCGCATCGCGAGCTGAGGCCGGGCGTGGCGGCCGTCTGGCCGCGACCGCCGAAGCCGTGAAGTACACTAGAGTCCACCGATCCGGACAGGACTCTCGCCGCCGTGAACCGCGCTGACCAGTCAGACATCGACGCCCTGGCGCAGGGGCGCCACGCCGACCCGTTCAGTTGGCTCGGCTGCCACGCGACCGAGGCAGGCTGGGCGATCCGCACCCTGATGCCGGGCGCCGAGCGTGTCGAGTTGCTCGGCAGTGCACACACGCAGCCGTTGGCCCAGGCCACCCGACTGCACGACAGCGGCCTGTTCGAAGCTGCGCTCAGCAGTGCTCCACCAGGCTTGCAATACAGCTGGCGCGTGCACTGGCCACACAGTGCGCCGCAACACATCACCGACCCGTGGCGTTTCAGACCCGGCCTCGGTGAACTCGACCTGCATCTGCTGTCCGAGGGCACCCACGGTGCACTCGGCGATGTGTTGGGCGCCCACCCGACGGCCATGGACGGTGTCGACGGCGTGCGCTTTGCCGTCTGGGCACCAAACGCCCGCCACGCAGCGGTGGTCGGCGACTTCAACGGCTGGAGTGCGACGGCGCATCCCATGCGCCACCGCGGCGCCAGTGGCGTCTGGGAGTTGTTCGTGCCGCAGGCCACCGTGGGCGCGCGCTACAAGTTCCAGCTCACCGCGGCGGACGGCCGCACCCTGCCCGCCAAGGCCGACCCGTGTGCGCGCCAGGCGGAATTTCGGCCCGCCACCGCGTCGGTGGTGGCCGACCCGACGCCGTTTCACTGGCGCGACGCCGCCTGGCTCGCCGACCGCGGCGCCGCCCAGGCGACGGGCGCGGCGATCAGCGTCTACGAGATACACCCCGGCTCCTGGCGCCGTGTGCCCGAGGACGGCAACCGCCCTCTGAATTTCCGCGAACTCGCCGACCAGCTCGTCCCCTACGTGCAGGCCATGGGCTTCACGCACGTGCAGCTCATGCCCGTCAGTGAGTACCCCTTCGACGGTTCCTGGGGCTACCAGCCTACCGGTTTGTTCGCGGTCAGCAGCCGCTTCGGCACCCCCGCGGACTTCTGCTACTTCGTCGACCGTTGCCACGCCGCCGACATCGGCGTACTGCTCGACTGGGTGCCGGGCCACTTCCCGACCGACCCGCATGGCCTGGGCCAGTTCGACGGCACCGCACTCTACGAGCACGCCGACCCGCAGCGCGGCTTCCACCCGGATTGGAACACCCTGATTTACAACTACGGCCGAACCGAGGTCGCCAACTTCCTCGCCGCCAACGCCAACCACTGGCTCGAGCACTACCACCTCGACGGCCTGCGCGTGGACGCCGTGGCGTCGATGCTCTACCTCGACTACTCACGCGAACCCGGTGAGTGGCAACCGAACGCGCACGGGGGCCGCGAGAACCTTGAGGCGGTGGGCTTTCTCCAGCGGGTCAACCGCGAGGTCTACGGCGCACACGCTGGCGTCATGACGGTCGCAGAGGAATCGACCAGTTGGCCCGGCGTGACCCGAGCAGCCCACGACGGCGGACTCGGTTTCGGCTACAAGTGGAACATGGGGTGGATGAACGACACGCTGCGCTACATCGCGCGCGACCCGATCCACCGCGCGCACCACCACAACGAGCTGACCTTCGGGCTGGTGTACGCGTTCAGCGAGAATTTCATCCTGCCGCTGTCGCACGACGAAGTCGTGCACGGCAAGGGCTCGCTGCTCGGCAAGATGCCCGGAGACCGCTGGCAACAGTTCGCCAACCTGCGCGCGTATTTCGGCTTCATGTGGACCCAACCCGGCAAGAAGCTGCTGTTCATGGGCGGCGAATTTGCCCAGCAGGCCGAATGGAACCACGACGCCAGCCTCGACTGGCACCTGCTCGAGCACGGCGACCACCAAGGTGTGCACCGCCTGATCACCGACCTCAACCACCTGTACCGCTCGACGCCGGCCCTGCACCGCGACGACCGCGGCCACGACGCCTTTCACTGGCTGGACGCCGACGACGCGGCGCACTCGACCCTGAGCTACCTGCGCCACGACGGCGAGGGGGGGTGGGCACTCGTGGCCTGCAACTTCACGCCGACACCGCGCCACGGCTACCGGCTCGGCGTGCCGGTCGGCGGCCGCTGGACGGAACGGGTGAACACAGACGCGGCATGCTATGGCGGCAGCGACATGGGCAACGCCGGCGCCTGCGAGGCCGACGCCGTCGGCGCCCACGGCCGGGCGTACTCCTTGCAACTCACCTTGCCTCCCCTGGCCACGGTCGTGCTGACGCCCGAAACGACGCGATGACCCCTTCGAACACACCCAAGCCCCCGCGGGCCCCCCAGGCCCGTTTTCGGCGCTGGGGCGACCCCGTACCGCACTGAGGCGACGCCCGCGTGTCCCGCGTACCCGACCTCGCGCGCGCCCACTTCGGCGCGGCCCGCGCTCTGTCGCAGCCGCGGCTGCTGCGTGGGCGACCGTGGCCGCTCGGCGCGAGCTGGGACGGCACGGGTGTGAACTTCGCTCTGTTCTCGGCGCACGCCGACCGGGTCGAACTGTGTCTTTTCGATGACCGAGGCCGCCGCGAAATCGCCCGCCTGACATTGCCCGACAACGACGGCCACGTCTGGCACGGCTACCTGCCCGACGCCCAGCCGGGGCTGCTCTACGGCTACCGCGTGCACGGCCCCTACGCGCCCGAGCAGGGTCACCGATTCAACCCGCACAAGCTGCTCGTCGACCCATACGCCAAACAGCTGTTCGGCGACGTGCGCTGGTCGAATACGCAACTCGGCTACCGCGCCAACAGCGCGCAGGCCGACCTCAGCTTCGATCGCCAGGATTCGCAGGCCGGTGTGCCGAAGGGCGTCGTCATCGACCCGAGCTACCACTGGGGCGCACACCGCAGGCCCGACACGCCCTGGCAGGACACCAGCATCTACGAGATGCACCTGCGCGGGTTCACCATGTGCCACCCGGCGATCTCGGAGACCGACCGCGGACGCTTCGCCGGCCTCGCGGACCGCCAGGTGATCGACTACTTGACCTCACTTGGCGTCACCGCGGTCGAGTTGTTGCCGGTGCACGCCTTCGTCGACGACCGCTTCCTCGTGCAGAAGGGCCTGGTGAACTACTGGGGTTACAGCACGCTGAATTTCTTCGCGCCGGCCCAACGCTACCTCGGCACCCACGGTTTGCACGACGTCAAGCGCGCTGTCGCGCGCCTGCACGACGCCGGCATCGAGGTGATCCTGGACGTGGTCTACAACCACACCTGCGAGGGCAACGAACTCGGACCGACGCTGAGTTTCCGCGGCGTCGACAACGCGAGCTACTATCGCCTGCTGCCGGACAACCCGCGGTATTACATCAACGACACCGGTTGCGGCAACACCCTGAACACGGCCAACCCGCACGTGCTCCGCTTGATCCTGGACAGCCTGCGCTACTGGGCCGAGGACATGCAGGTGGACGGTTTCCGGTTCGACCTCGCCACCGTGCTCGGCCGCGAGGCAAACGGGTTCGACCCGAACGGCGGTTTCTTCGACGCCATTCGACAGGACCCGGTGCTCTCGACCCGCAAACTCATCGCCGAGCCGTGGGACATCGGCCCGGGCGGCTACCAGCTCGGCCATTACCCGCCCCCGTTTGCCGAGTGGAACGACCGCTTTCGCGACTGCGCTCGACGCTACTGGAGTGGCGACCGGACGGTCATGCGCGAGCTCGCCGACCGCTTGCTCGGCTCGGCCGGCAATTTCGACCACGGCCGCCGGTTGCCCTCCGCCAGCATCAATTTCGTCGCGGCGCACGACGGGTTCACGCTCACCGACCTCGTCAGCTATCACCACAAGCACAACGATGCGAACGGCGAAGAGAACCGCGACGGCCACGACGCGAACTACAGCATCAACCACGGCTGTGAAGGGCCGACAGACGACCCGATGATCCTCGCCGCGCGCGCGCAGCACCGCCGCAACCTGTTGGCGACGGTGTTCCTGGCGCAGGGCACGCCGATGCTGCTCGCCGGTGACGAGGTCGGGCACAGCCAGAGCGGCAACAACAACGCGTACTGCCAGGACAACGGTGTCACCTGGCGCAACTGGCACAGCGAAGACACCGACATGCTCTCGTTCACCCGCCGCCTGATCGCGTTGCGTCGGGCGCACCCGAGTTTGTCTCAACGGCGGTTCCTGCACGGCGAGACACACCCGGACGCGGCGTTGCCCGATGTGAGCTGGTTCGCACCGAACGGCGAGGCCATGGCGCCCGACGCCTGGCACGAGGGGGTCGCCGTGGGCCTCTTGCTGGCAGGCGACGCGGACGCTGACGCGACTGGCCAGCGCGCACCACAGCCGCTGCTGGTGCTGATCAACGGCGGTGACGCCACGACCCGCTGGCACTTGCCGGTGCACACCGGTCGGTGGCTCTGCGTGCTGCACACCGATTCGGCGCACTGGCGCGAGCCGGCGAGCGCCGCGGTCACCGACGGCGCGGTACCGCTGCCCGGCCGGTCGGTGGCCGTCTACCGTCTGCACGGCGACACCACCCGATGACGGCCCTCTGGACCCTCAGCGACGCCGTCGGTATCGAGCGCGGGTACTTCGACATCTACGGCAACCACCACGCCGTCAGCGAGGACACCTGCAGGCGCCTGCTCGGGTGCATGGGATTCGACGTCGACGACGACGACGCCGTCGCACGCAGCCTGGACGCCCACAGCTTGCGCAACTGGCGTCGCGCCCTGCCGCCCGTCGCGGTGTTGCCCGAGGAACAGCGCGACCACGCGATCGACCTCGTGGCCCCGAGCGACGCGCCCGACACGGTCGTGCACTGGCGGATCGAGCAGGAAGACAGTTTGCGCCAACGCGGTGAACTGCGCCTTGCTCAGCTGGCGGTGGGTGAGCGGTGCACGGTCGATGGGGCCGCGCTTGCACGTTACCGCCTGCCGCTGCCCGCCTACCTGCCACAGGGCTACCACGACCTGCGCGTCACGCAAATCGGCCAGGACACCACCGCCGCGGCCTGCCGTCTGATCGTGGCCCCGGCCACCTGCCACCCGGTGTCCGACCACCCGCTTGGCAAGCGGCACTTCGGTTTCGCCGCCCAGCTCTACGCCCTGCAAAGCGCGCGAAACTGGGGCATGGGGGATTTCAGCGACCTGATCGAACTGGCGCAAGCCGCGGCACGCCAGGGCGCGACCACGCTCGGGCTCAACCCGTTGCACGCCACCTACACGGGCCACGCACACCACATCAGTCCCTACTCGCCGAGCAACCGGGGCTTTTTGAACCTCAGCTACATCGATGTCACGGCCGTGCCGGATTTCGACGCCTGCGTGGCGGCCCAGGACACGGTCGCCTCACCCGCGTTTCAGGCCCAACTGGCGTCTGCCCGCGCCACCGAACACATCGAGTACCACGCGGTGTGGGCGTTGAAGCACCGGGTGCTCACGCAACTGTTCGCGCACTTCGTCGACCACGACCTCGCTGTCGACAGCCCGCGCGCACAGGCGTTTTCCGCCTTCTGCGACGAGCGCGGCCAGGCGCTGGCGCACCAGGCGCTGTTCGATGCGCTGTTCGACCACTTCTACCGCGACGACCCGAACCGCTGCGGCTGGCAGAGCTGGCCGGCGGGATTCGAAACGCCCGAGGCCCCCGGCAGCCAGGGCTTCGCCCGCGACCGGGCAGACGCCGTGCAGTTTCAGTGCTACCTGCACTGGGTAGCCGAGGAGCAGCTGCGCGAGGCGACCAACGTGTGCAGTCGGGTGGGCCTGTCGATGGGCTTGTACCTTGACCTCGCCGTCGGCTGCGACGCCGGCGGCGCTGAAGTCTGGGCAGACCGCGCGGCCTTCACCGCGGGCGTGTCGGTCGGTGCACCGCCGGACCAACTGAGCCCGGCCGGCCAGTCCTGGGGCCTGACACCCCTCAACCCGGTGACCCTGGTCGAACGTGCCTACGAGCCGTTCGTGCGCGCGCTGCGCGAGAACGCGCACCTCGCGGGCACGCTGCGGATCGACCACGTGCTCGGCCTGATGCGGCAGTTCTGGGTGCTCGATGGCGAGCCGGCGACCGCCGGCTGCTATGTGCGGCAACCGCTCGAGGACCTGTTGCGCCTGGTCGCCCTGGAGTCGCGCCGCGCCCGCTGCGTGATCGTCGGTGAAGCGCTCGGCACGGTGCCGGAGGGCTTCGAGGCCCGTCTCGACGACGCCGGTCTGCTCGCCTACCGCGTGCTCTACTTCGAACGCTGGCCGAGCGGCCTGTTCAAGCGGCCCGACGCCTACCCCGGGCGCGCGCTGGTCACCGCGTCAACCCATGACCTGCCAACAGTTGCGGGCTGGTGGCAGGGCCGTGAAATCGACTGGATGGCGGCCACGGGCCTGTTTCCCGGTGCAGACGACGCCGAGCGTGCCCGCGCGCAGCGGCAGGCTGACCGCCACCGGCTGCTGGACGCGCTGATCGACGCCGGCACGCTGCCACACGACCACAGCATTGACCCGGATGACCCGGTGGCGACACCGCAGTTGCTGTGTGCGGTGCAGGGCTACCTGACCGCGAGCACGGGCTCGCTGATGGTGATTCCGCTCGAGGACCTGTTGGGCATGACCGAGCAGGTCAACCTGCCCGGCACGATTGATCAGCACCCGAATTGGCGTCAGCGCCTGCCCTGCGCCATCGACGCGCTGTTCGACACGCCACTCGCGAGCGCCATGGGCAAGCGCCTGCGGATGGGGACTGGCTGACCAGACAACGCTGTCCGAGCCGGTCCGACGCAGCCGCCCGTACCGAGTCAACTGGGTTGCAGCGCGTCGGCCGTATCCCGGTGGCTGCCTGCCAGCGACCTCCTACGCGATCAACGCGGCGCCGGCGTCGACGATGACGTTGACCTCGACGTTGTCGCGGATAGCATTCGAGTAGGGGCACACCTCGTGGGTGCGCCGCACCAGTTCGTCGGCCGACGACGCGTCGAGGTCCGGCAGCGCGACGCGCAAGTCCACTTGCAGGCCGAAGCCGCCCTGTTCGCGTGGCCCGACCCCGACCGTGGCCGTGACCGACGCCGCGTCCGACACCGTGAGGTGGGCGAACTGGGTGGTGATGAACTTCATGGTGCCGTGGAAGCACGCGGCGTAGCCGCTGGCGAAGAGCTGCTCGGCGTTCACCCCCGGGGCGTCATCGCCGCCGATTTCCCGCGGCACGGACACCGCCGAGAAAAAGCTACCGTCCACGGTTTCAACCGAGCGGTTGCGCCCACCCTTCGAGATGGCCTGTGTACTGTAAATGACATTAACCGACATCAACGGGCTCCGGTCGCCAGGTGCGAGAGAACGAGAGCACAGCCGACACGCAACCGTGTCTTCCCACGCTGTGCACACCAGCGCCCGATGGCGAGGATTCGGCCGGCGTACAACGTCCACAGCGTGGGTTTTTTGACATTGTACCGCTGAACCGCGGCAACCGCGATGTGGTCAACACCCTCGACCACAACACCCTGCGCTGGTCGGCTTGGCCACCGGCCAAGACCGGATGAGGACTGCGACCATGGACAAACACCGCCGACACACTCTGGGCCTGTTGCTCGCGTCTACTGCGGGCACAGTGGCTGCCGCGAGGTCGACGCGGACCCCGCGCGCCGCCGAGGGCCCCTTCTATCCGACCGAATCGATGCGCTACAGCGACCGGGACAACGACCTCGTGCGCCGCCGTGACCGCGTGCGCGAGGCCGGTGGCGAGGTGTTGCACCTGCACGGCACGGTCGCCGACCGCGACGGCCGGCCGCTCAGCGGCGCGCGCGTCGAGATCTGGCAGTGTGACGTCAACGGGCGCTACCTGCACACCGGCGACCGCGGCGGCCGCGCGCGCGACCCCGATTTTCAGGGATTCGGTTTCGACCGGACCGACGGCGAGGGCCGCTACCGGTTTCGCACACTGGTGCCCGTCGCCTACCCTGGCCGAACGCCCCACATCCACGTCAAGGTGCTCGCCGGTCAACGCGAGCTGCTGACCACGCAGTTCTACCTCGCCGACCACCCTGACAACGCCCGCGACGGCCTGTAACGGCGGCTGTCTGCGGAGCAGGTTGCGGCCGTCTCGATGCGATTGAGATCGGTGGACGGCGACCACGACACCGGTGTCGACATCACCGTCTGAGCGACGCCCTGCCGGCAACGCCAGACCTGTTCCGGCCTTGCATTGAATGACAGAGCGCCATCAGCGCGTTCCGGCGGCGTGCCGCCAGCGCCAGGGCGTCTGGTGCAGGCCAGGTGTCTGCCAGACGCCCCGCTGCGCCGACCGGGCGGCGGACTCCGCCCCGTGGTGCGGCGCATCGGGCGGGCAATACCGGGTGTACACCACCGCGAGCCCGTCGCGCACCAGGCGCTCGCCGAGATCGAGTCCATCGACCCGCACCGCCGCGACCAGTCGACCGTAACTGTCGCGCTCCACCGGGTGGAGCGTGACGGTCCGCCCACCGAGCACCTGCCGCACCCGGTGGTGGGCGCGGTCGCCCCACGGCGTCTGATCCCGCTCCGGGGCGTCGATGCAGTGCACGCGCACGGTTTCAGCGCGCCCCTCGCACCGCACGCGCAAGCTGTCTCCGTCATAGACCTGCTCGACCCGACACAGGGTCTCAGACGGAACCGCGTGCGTCGCGCGCCGCGATTCGCCCGGTGTGCAGGACACCAGCACAGCGGCCAACAACACCAGGCCCGAGTGCACAGGGAGAAAGTCAGACATACCGGCCCAGTGTGGGGCAGAATCGGGCGGCCGCCAACCGCGCGGCGACTGAAACCGGACACCGTGCCCACCCTTGTTCGCACCTTGCAACACGCCGACTGCGATGCCGTGACCGCGCTGCTGGCGCGCGCTTTCGTCGCCGGGAGCCCGTTGCACGCCGCGCTCGGCATCGACGCGGCACAGTGGCAGCGCACCGCCGCCGGCAACGTGGCCGACGCGGCCGACGCCGGGCTGTCGGTGGTGGCCACCGCCGAGCAATCGATCGTCGGCTGCGCCCTCGCAGTCGATACCGCGGCAGAGTACGCTTCGGCCGAAACGCGTTCGCCGACCGACGCCATTGCAGCACTGCTGCGCGCCCTGCGGGCGACCGCGCCCGCGCCCGCGCCGGGCGCTTGCCTGCTCGTCGACATGGGCGTGGTAGCGCCCTCGCACGCCGGCCAGGGCACCTACACCGCGATGCGCGCCGCCGTGCACACCCGCGCGCGGACCGCCGGTTACCGCACGGTCCGCGGCGAGCTCAGCAGCGCGGCCACCCAGCACGTGTGCGTCGAGCACCTCGGCCACCGCGTGCTGGGCGCCGTTGCCTACGCCGCGTTCACGCACGCCGGTAGGCACCCTTTCGCGGCCATCCGTGAACCGTCGTCGATCCTGCTGGTTGAGGGCACGCTCTGATGCTGCCGTGGCAGCACACGCTCATGGGCGTCGCGGTGGCGGCGACCTGGGGCATGGGTCTGGTGTTTGCCAAGGCCGCCATCGAGCACTTCCCACCGATCCTGTTGATGGCCTTGCGATTCGCCGTGACCGCCCTTGTACTGGTGTGGTTCGTGCCCCGACCGGTCGGCCAGTACCGCGCGCTGTTCGGCATCACGGTCGTCGCCTCCGCAGTACAGTACAGCCTGACCTTCAGCGGCCTCGCCGGGCTCGACGCCTCGATCACGGCGCTCGTCGTGCAGTTGGAAGTGCCCTTCCTCGTGCTGCTCGGCGCCGTCTTCCTGCGCGAACGGGCCTCGCGGCGAAAGTGGATGGGCATCGCGGTCGCGTTCGTCGGCGTCGCCGTCATCGCGGGCCAACCGCGCCTCGACGGCGCCTGGCAGTCGCTCGCTCTGGTGGTGGGTGGCGCGTTCTGCTGGGCAGTCGGTCAGGTCCTGATTCGTCGCCTCGAGGCGATCGACGGCCTGACCCTGACAGCCTGGATGGCGGTCTTCGCCGGCGGTCAGCTCGTTGTGATGTCGCTGTTGTTCGAGCAGAATCATGTCGTCGCGTTGGTCGAGGCCACACCGGTCGTCTGGGCCGCTGTGCTCTATCTCGGGTTGGTCATGACCGCGCTCGGCTACGGCTTGTGGAATAGCCTGATTCGCCGCTACCCGGTGGGTCGTGTCGCACCGTTTCTGTTGTTGCTGCCGGTGTTTGCACTGCTCGGCGGGGTCGCGTTCCTCGGTGAGCAGCTCAGCCTGCACACGCTCGCCGGTGGCGCGCTGGTCCTCGCCGCCGTCGCAACGATTCAACGTGAACCCGAGGGGGACACGCCTCCGTGAGCACCGACACGCACCGAGACCCGGCCGAGGTGCCGATTGCCTACATGGCCCGCACACGCGCCTGGTACCTTGCGCTCGGCTACCCGGAGCCCTACCGCTGGGCGTCACTGGCGTCGGTGCCCTTTCAGCCGCTGCAGAAACCTCTCAGTGCCTGCCGCCTCGGCCTGGTCACCACCGCCGCACCGGTGCGGCCCGACGCGGGCGACCAAGGCCCGCGGGCGCCGTACAACGGCAAGGCCAAGTTCTTCGAGGTGTACGCCGCACCCACCACACGACCGCCCGCCCTCGGCATCGCCCACGTCGCCATCGACCGCGCCCACACCACAGCGGAAGACCCGGCGAGCTACTTTCCGCTTGCCGCCTACCGGCGCGCGGCGGCGCGCGGTGCGATCGGTGCTGTCGCCGACCGGTTCTACGGCTTGCCGACCGACCGTTCAGTGCGCACGACGACGCAGACGCACGCGCCGAAACTGGTCGAACTCTGCCGCGCCGACCGGATCGATGTGGCGGTGCTCGTGCCGAATTGCCCGGTCTGTCACCAATCGGTGGCGTTGACGGCTCACGCGCTGGAGGCCGCGGGCGTGGCCACGGTTATCCTGGGTTGTGCGCTCGACATCGTCGAACACGTCGGTGTGCCACGCTTGCTTTTCAGCGATTTGCCGCTCGGCAACGCCAGTGGCCCGCCGCACGACACGGCCTCGCAAGACACCATCGCCCTGACCGGTCTCGAGCTGCTCGCGGCCGCCACGGCGCCACGCACGACGTGGCGCACGGCGGTGCGCTGGCCAGGCGCAGCAGACTGGCGACTGGACTACGCGAACCCCGATCGCCTGACAGCAGCGGAACTCGCCGAGAAGCGGGCGGAATTCGAACGCGTCAAGACAGAGCGTGATTCACAACCCCGGGCACGCCGCGACTGAATCGCCGCAACTGCGACCGGCGTGCAAAGTGTGAAACAGTTCCGCCGCACACAAATCTTCACGGCATCTTGACACGGCGTTGACAGGTCCCTTCACGCCACATTGCCAGACTGGCACCTCCCAGAACGGAGGACCCATTCATGTTTCAGATCAAACCCCTCTACGCCGCCGTCGCAAGTTGCGCGCTGCTGCTGGCTGCCTGCGACGACAGCGCCACGGTGGGCACAACGAACAATGCCGCCGTCACCGGATCGAGCGGCAGCAGCGCCGACATCGGCACCAACGCATCCATCCGCGTTGTGCACGCATCACCAGACGCACCTGCGGTCAATGTCGCACTGAACGGCGCCACCGCGATCGAGGCACTCGACTACGGCGAGAGCTCCGGGTTTGCGACCGTGCCCGCCGGCGCTTATGACGTCGCGGTCGACGGCATCCTGCCGGCCGGCACCGCGACCGTGATCAGCGTCGACGGCCTGACCCTGCCCGCCGGCAGCAAGACCACCGTGGTTGCCGTCGGTGACGTCGCCGAGATCGCCCCGCTGGTGGTGCCGAACTCGGCCTCCACGCCGGCCGCCTCCGAAATCACCCTGACCGTCACACACGCCGCGCCAGCCGCGCCAACGGTCCAACTCTACCTGCTCGCACCCAACGCGCCGCTGGACCTCAACGCACCTGGTGCGGAAGTGGCCTTCCAACAGACGCTCGACCTCGGCGCACTGCCCGCCGGTGAGGTGCGCATCATCGCCGCTGCGGGCGGCGCCGTCGCCTTCGATTCGGGCACCGTCGACCTCGCGCCCTTCGCCGGCAACGCGCTGTCGGTGTTTGCAATCGAAAGCGATTCGTTCGCCGAGCAGACCGGTTCACCGATCAAGCTGCTGGTCGGCACCGGATCGGCCACGGTAACCCTGCGCAACACGATGTCACCGGCCGCCGCCCGCGTGGTCCACGTGTCTCCGGACGCGCGGGTCGCAGCTCATGGCCCGGTGGAGGTGTGGGCCACGCCGCTGCCCGACAGCCACCCGATCGAGTTGATCGATGCCTTCAGCTACACCGACGTGGTGCCCTCGGTTGACAGCTACGTCACCGTGCCCGCCGGCGGCTACCGCTTCGACGTCGCCCCCGACACGGACACGATCGGCGACAGCGTCTTCACTTCCGGTGACCTCGATCTCGCTGCGGGGTCGGACTACTCGGTGCTGGCGGTCGGTCGCGTGACCAACACCGACCCGGCCAACGCGTTCCGACTGATCGCGTTCGAGGACGAGAACCGCCCGGTCGCGACCCAGGCCAGCCTGCGTGTGGTCCACGGGGCGCCGGCTGCGGGCACGGTTGACGTGTACGTCTCGGCCGCGGGCGAGGTCAACGCGCACGCGCTCGACACGATCGACCCGGTGCTCTCCGGCTTCGCGTTCGGCGACGTGACCGACGCCCTCGCACTGACCCCGGGCAGCTACGACGTCCGTGTGGTGGCAGGCGGTGCCGTCGCGATCAACGCCGAAGGTGTTCAGCTCGCGGCAGGCTCGGTCTCCACGGCCATTGCACGCGGCCCGATCGAAGGTGTGCACGTCGCACCGCAGGACTTCGGCCTGATCCTGCTCAGCCGCTGATCACCCGACGGGACACGGCGCTGTCCGGCGACGGGCAGCGCCGTTTTGCACGCCGATACTGCGCTACACTGGCGGCGTTCACGCACCCTTCACGCACGGCGGTGTACCGTTCAGATTGCAACAGCTCCACGGGACGACACGACACCGTCGCCCCCTGACACAGACGACACCCGCGTGAGTGCAGCCACCATACTCCTTGTCGAAGACCACCTCGATCTCGCCGAGATGCTGAGCGAGCGGCTCACCTCCGGCGGTTACGCCGTGGATTTCAGCCGACGCGGCGACACCGGGCTGGAGCTTGCGTTGGGCAACAACTACGACTTGATCGTGCTCGACCTGTCGCTGCCCGGCCTAGACGGCCTCGAAGTGTGCAGGCGGTTGCGCGAAGACGCGGGTGACACCACCCCGATTCTGATGCTGACCGCGCGCGACACCATCGAAGACCGCGTCAGCGGTCTGCGTGCCGGTGCCGACGACTACCTTGTCAAACCTTTCGCACCCGAAGAGTTGCTGGCACGGGTCGAAGCGATGTTGCGCCGCCACCTTCACTATGCCAGTAGCGGCACTGTCACGGTCGGCCGCCTGGTGCTGGACCCGGCGCAACGCCTGCTGACGCGAGACGGTGAGCCGATTCGCCTGACACCGATCGGCTACCGTATCGTTGAGACCCTGATGCGTGCCTCTCCGGCCTACGTCTCGCGCAGCGTGCTCGAGAAACGCGTGTGGGGTCGCGAGCTCGCCGAGAGCGACAGCCTGCGCACCCACGTCTACACCGTACGCAAGGCGCTGGACAAACCTTATGCCACCGCGTTGCTGCACAGCGCCGCGGGGGCCGGATACCGCATCTTCGATGAAACGGCAGACTGACCTCCGACGCCGCATGCTGCACGCTTTTGTCGTGCAGAGTGCCGTCATTGCCGTGGCCGCCGTGATCGGACTGGTGTCAGTGCATCAACTGCTGGGCCGCGTGTTGATCACGCACGCGCTCGAGGAAGAAAGCGAGCACTACTGGCGCCTGCTCGACGCCGACCGCGACGCCCCGCTCGCCAATTCGCTGAACCTGCGCGGCTACGTGCTGCCGCGCGATCGAGACAGTTTGCCGATCGACCCGAGCACGCTCAAACACGGCCATCAGACGCTCGAGGGCGAGGAGTTCAGCGCCGTCTACGTGGATTCGCGCGGCAACCGACGCCTGGTGCTGATGTTCAATCGAGCGGGTGTCGAGGGCTTGATTGCGCTCTACGGTATCGCGCCACTGGCTGCCGTGCTGATCGCGCTGTACATTGTCGCCTGGCTGACCTACCGCTATGTTCACAGCACCCTGTCGCCCACCGTCTACCTCGCCCGCGCGGTCTCGAAGCTCGATCCGAGCGAACCCGACGCCAGCACGGTGATGCCACAGGCGCTGCCCGCCAACGCCGACACGGATGTGCTGGCCCTTTCCAACGCGTTGACGGCGTACATCGAGCGCAGCAACCGCTCGCTTGAGCGCGAGCGCAACTTCTCCCGCGAGGCCAGCCACGAGCTGCGCACGCCGATCACCGTGATCGGCATGGCACTGTCGGTGTTGGCCGAAGAGGAACTCTCCGAGCGCGCGCGCGGCGCCGCGGACCGCATCGGCCGCGCCAACGCCGACATGGGCGAGCTCACCACGGCGTTGCTGACCCTCGCCCGGGAGACCGACCGGCCCGAGGCACAGGAAGACCCGATCCCGCTGATCCAGGAGCAATGCGCACACTACGAGCTGCTGGCGCGCAAGAAAGGGCTGGACCTGACCGTGGTGATCGAGCAGGAACCGGACTTCCGTGTGCCGCGCCACGTGCTGACGATCGTGCTCGGCAACCTGCTGCGCAACGCCATCGACTACACCGACAGCGGCCGTATCACGCTCTACGTACGGGAGAGCGAAATTGCCGTGCGCGACACGGGGCCGGGCTTGACCGACGAACAGATCGAGAAGATCACCGAACCCTGGGTGTCGCTGGCCGGACAGCGGCGATCTGGTGTCGGTATTGGCTTGTCGATCGTCAAACGCCTCTGCGACCTCTGCAATTGGCAGCTGCAGATGCGCAGCACCCTCGGCCAGGGCAGCGAGTTCGCGCTTCTGATCGAGGCCTGAGGATGCCGGCGGCGCCTCAGCCGCCCCGTTCGGGCAAACCCAGGTCGCGACGCAACGCCCGCTCGACGGGTGCGGGTAGCGGCGGCGGCTGGTGCTCCGCCAGGATGCGCCTCGCCTCGTCACGCGCGCGGTGCCAGGCATCCTGTGCGCCGTTCTGCGCCCAGGTGCGCGGCTCGTCCCGGTCGGCGAGCTTGGGGTAGAAATAGTCTCGCTGCATGGCGTCCAGCGTTTGCTGGCCGCCGAGAAAATGCCCCTCGCCGAACACCGCCTCGCGAATCGCGTCGAGGTTCAGTGTGTCCGCGTTGACTTCGACACCGCGCATCACCCGGTAAACGTTGCCGAGCATGTCGTTGTCGAGCACGAAGGCCTCGAACGACGCGCCGAGCAGGCTCGCGGTCATGCCGCTCGATTCGTACACCATGTTGCAGCCGGCGAGCCCGACGGCCGTCGCCGAGAGCGCCTTTTCCATACCCATCTGAGCGTCGATCGCCTTGGCGTCCGACATGCTGCACGCCGCGCCGGAGGGCAGGCCAAGGTGGTTGGAGAGCTGCGCCGAGGCCGCATTGAGCAAGGCAATCTCCCCGCCCCCGCCGGCAAAGGCACCCGTGCGCAAGTCGATCACCAGCGGCCAATTCGAAAACACCATCGGGTAGCCGGGCTCGAACACGTTGACCATCGCGAGTGCCGCCAGCGTCTCGGCCAGGGTGGTCGCCAGCATGCCGGCGAGGGTTGCGGGGCTGGTCGCGCCGGACTGCGCGGCGACGATGTTGTTGATGATCACACCGCGCCGCATGCACGCGATGGCGACATCGACCGCGTCCTCGCCAAAGCGCAAGGGTGAGATCACCGGGCTGATGTGTGCCTTGCAAAACGGACGACGCCGAAACGCGCCCTCACCACCGAGCGCGTAGTCGAACATGTCCACAATCGGGTCGACGTGTTCGGCCAGTGTGAAACTGGTGCCGACAGGTTTGCCGGTGTTGCACAACAACGCGAACGCCGTGTGCCGGTCCAACGCGAGCGTGTCCTCGACGTCCGTCGCGACGCAACAGCGCGTGAACCAACTGACATTCGGCAACGCATCGATCAGGCGCGTGAAGTCGTGCAGGTCGGCGAGCGTCGAAGCCCGGTAGAGCTGGGTGTCGAGGTCGAGCGTCTGCACTGCGGCGCCGCCGGTGCCGAAATACACACGGTCACCGCCGACTTCGATGTCGGTCGACGGATCACGCCCGGGAAACACGAAGCGCCGGGCGGCCCCGGCGACCGTGTCCTCGATCAGGCTGCGAGGAAACCGCAGGCGCCCGTCGTCGCCGTACTCGGCACCGACGCTGCACGCCTGCTCGACCAGCACGCGCGGGGCTTCGCCCATGCCGATCGTGGCGAGGATCTCGAGTGCGGCGTCCAGAATGCGGGCGACGTCGGCGTCGGATAGCGGCCGGTAGTGGCCGCCCACCGGGCCGGGCGGTGCCGGGTCGACCTCGAGCGGCGCCGCGCGCTTCGCGTGCATCGCTTCGCGTGCCGAGAGCCCACCGCGGCGGCGCCGTGCCATCAGGCGCGCACCCGCTGGTTGTCCGGGTCGAAACGGCAGCTCGGGACGACGCTCGCCTCGCGTTTTTCGCTGATCACGTCCACGGTGAGCACCGTGCCTTCAGCCGCTGCGGCCGGCTCGACGTAGGCCATCGCGAGGGACTCGTCGACGCGGTAGCCGTAACCGCCTGACGTGATCGACCCGACCAGCTGGTCGCCGGACCACACGCTGGCCCCGCCGTGCGCAGGCGCCGCGCCCGCGCCGTCGAGCCGGAGCGTGACCAGGCATTTCGCCGGCCCGCGTGCGACCGCGTCCTGCAGCGCCGTGCGGCCGACAAAGTCGGGCTTGTCGAGCGTGACAAAACGCGCGAGGCCCGCCTCCATCGGTGTGCGCTCGGTGATGATCTCGGCCTTCCAGTGCAGGTAGCCCTTCTCCAGGCGCATCGACTCGGTGGCCTCGAGGCCGAACAGCGAAAGCCCGAAGGCCTCACCCGCGTCGACCAGGGTGTCCCACAGCCGCCGAAGCTCGGCGTTCGCGACGTGCAGCTCGTACGCGAGCTCGCCCGAGAAGCTGATGCGCATGACCGTCACATCCGCCATGCCGAGCAACGCGCGCCGCGTCGACATCATGCGGAAATCCGACCAGTCCTCGCGCGGGCTGACGGCAGCAAGCAGGTCGCGCGCTCGCGGCCCGGCCAGCACCAGCGTGGTGTGGCTGTCGGTCAACGGTGTCAGGGTGACGTCGTCACCGGCGTGGCGTTGCAGGCCATCGCGGTCGTGCCACTCGGCGGCGGCCGCCGAGCCATACCAGAAGGTGTCCTCGGCGACCTTGGCGAGGGTGGCTTCGCCAACCATGTGGCCGTGCTCGTTCAGCAGGTACGACAGGCTCACGCGCCCGACCTGCTGCGGAATGCGGCCGCACACCACGCGGTCGAGCAGCGCGGCGGCGCCGGCGCCGCTGACCGCCATGCGGTTGAACCCCGACACCTCCATCAACCCCACACCGCGGTGAAGGGCCTCGACCTCGGCGCGCACCCGCACGTCCTGCGGATGCCAACGGTAGCCGGTGCCGTGCGCGGTCTCCCTGGCCGGATCAAAATACAAGGCGCGTTCCCAGCCGTTGACCACGCCCCAGACGGCACCGGCCCGCGAGAGGGTGTCGTAGAGCGGCGTGGTGCGGGCCTGCCGGGCCGCCGGCCGGTGCTCGTGTGGCAGGTGGTAGTGAAACTCGCGCTGGTAGTCCTCGATGGCCTTCTGCCGGGTGTGTTCGAGGTTGCCCCAGGCCGTGAAGCGGCGCGGGTCGAGGCTCCAGGCGTCCCACTCGCACTCGCCGTGCACCATGATCTCGGCCAGCACCTTGCCGTGGCCACCGCCCTCGCCGATGCCCGCGCGCAGCCCGGTGCAGGCGAAGTAGCCCGGTACGCCCGGCACCGGCCCGACCAGTGGCAGGCCATCGATGGTGTAGGTGATCGGCCCGTTGACCACCGTGTGGATACCGGTCTCCTGCAACGTCGGCATGCGCACGAAGATGCGTTCCATGTTGTCGAGGCAGCGGTCGAGGTCGGACGGACACAGCGCTTTGGTGAAATCGGGGTCGATGCCGTCGAGGCCGAAGGGCACACAGCCCTGTTCGTAGACCCCAACGAGCAGGCCGTCCTTTTCCTGGCGGCTGTAGAAGTCGTCGCCGGGGTCGCGGATGATCGGCACGCGGTGGTCGAGCGCCGCGATCGCCGGGATTGCCTCCGTCAGGAAATACATGTGTTCCATCGAGACCACCGGGTGGGTGACGCCGAGCATGGCGCCCACTTCGTTGCAGCGGTAGCCGCCCGCGTTGACGACGTTCTCGGTGCGGATGTCGCCGCGCTGGGTGTGCACGGTGAAATCGCGCGGGCCGTGTTGGGTGATCGCCACAACGGCGTTGAAGCGCGACACGCTGCAGCCGGCCTCGCGCGCCTTGCGTGCCAGCGCAAAGGTGATGCCGGCCGGGTCGATGTCGCCGTCAAGCGGGTCCCACCAGGCGCCCAGCATGCCCGTGGTGTCGAGCAGTGGGTGCCGTTTGCCGGCCTCCGCCGCGTCGATGACTTCCATCTCCACGCCCATGCTGCGCGCCTGGGACACGTAGTGGTGGTAGGTGTCGAGCTGGTCCTGCGTGTAGGCGGTCCGCATCCCGCCGGTGATGTGGTAGGAGATCGGGTGCGCGGGGTCCGCGGCGAGCCGACGGTACAAGCCAATGCTGTGCTGCTTGAGCGCCACCATGGTCTGGTTGCCACCGAACTGGGTCACTTGCGCCGCGGCGTGCCAGGTGGAGCCGGAGGTCAGTTCGTCGCGCTCGACCAGCACGCTGTCCGTCCACCCGAGTTCAGCCAGGTGATACAGCACCGACGCGCCGGCAATGCCACCGCCGATCACGACGGCGCGCGCTTGCCCCGGGGGCGGTGGGCTCTCGAGTGTCTCTGCCATGGCTGTTCGCTCCGGTTTTTCAGCCTGAATCGTGGGTCGAAGCCGCTGCCATGACAACCCTAAATTCCAGGGTTATAGTTCAGTTGAATTAAACCATATACGCCGATGCGCCACGCCCTGCCCCCGCTCGACCGCCTCAAGGCTTTCGAGGCCGCCGCCCGCAACCTGAGTTTCAGTGCCGCGGCTGACGAGCTGTGCGTGAGCAAGGGCGCCATCAGCTATCAGATCCGCAAACTCGAGGACGACCTCGGCATCGAGCTGTTCCGGCGCGAGGTTCGCCAGGTGCTGCTGACCGACGCCGGTCAGTTGCTGCAGAAACAGACGCGGCAGTGCTTCGACGACCTCGCCGGCACCCTGGCCACGTTGGCGAACCAGCGACGCACGGAGGTGGTGATCGCCGCGACGACCTACGTCACCGCACGCTGGCTGTCCGCCCGCCTGGCGCGATTCTCGGCCGCCAGGCCGGATGTGGAGCTGCGTTTCCAGCACGGCGTCAACGACCGTGGGTTCTCGCTCGGGGCGTGCGACATTGCGTTGCGCTGGGGTCCGTGTCCGGCGACGACCGACAACCACACACTGCGCAGCCTGCCGATGCCGTTGATGCCCGCGGTCAGTCCGGCGCTGCTGGCACGCTGCGGTGCTGCGACATCAGACGAAGTGAGCCTTGAGGCATTCAGGTCCCCCCCCTGGTCTGAGACCCTGCTGCTCGCGGAAGACCGCCGCGAGGACCTCTGGCAGCTCTGGGCCGGCGCACCGCTGCCGCACACACAGCGTGTGATCAGCGACGCGAACGTGCGCGTGCAGGCCGCGATCGACGGTCACGGCTGGATCCTCGCCGACGACCTGATGATGCCGGAGTTGCAAAGCGGGCTGCTGGTGACGCCGATTCCCCACACTCTGGAGGGCTACGGCTACCAGTTGCTGCAGTCCCACACCGCGCGCCACACCGCGGCGCGCGAGCTGGCCGTGTTCCTCTGCGCCGAGTAGCGTGGTCATCGACCCGGCCGGAGCGCGGCCGCGTCCACCCCCTCGGCCACGAGGTGCTCTGGCAGGGGGTCTCGGCGTAACAGCGCGGCGCCGAGTGCCGCCATCGCGAGCGCGGTCTGGATGCCGTAGCCGCCCTGCCCGCACAACCAAAAAAACCCCGGTACCGTGGGGTCTGGTCCGACGACCGGCAGACCGTCCGGCACGAAGCAGCGCAGACCCGCCCACGCAGACTCGACCCGCGTGACGTCAAGCGCGAAGGCGCGCTGGACCCGCTCGATGCCGACGGCAATATCCCACTCTTCCGGTCGCGCGTCCGTGGGCGACGACGGCGTCGCGTCCGCCGGAGACACCAGCAGCCGGCCCGCTTCGGGCTTGAGGAAAAACTGCTCGTCGACATCGATGGCCACTGGCAGCGCCCGCGCATCACCGAGTTCTAGCGGTGACGCGATCACGGCCACGGTGCGCCGTTTCGGCACGACCCCGACCCCCTCTGCACCGGCCAACCGGGCCACGGCATCGGCCCAGGCACCAGCCGCGTTGACCACCCAGGTCGCGGACAGGGTGCCATTCGGCGTGCGCAGCTGCCATCGCTCGCCCACCCGTCGGAGGCCGGTGACCTCGGCGTGCACCTGCAACTCGCCACCGCGCGCGCGGAAACGGCGCAACCAGGCGGCGAGCACCGCATCGACGTCGATGTCGGCGCTGTCGCGGTTGAGTACGCCACAGTCGGCGTAGCCGGGGCGCAGCAACGGGTGCAGCGCCTGCAAACGATCGCCCTCGACCCATTCGATCGACGTCTCGTTGCTCAGGGGGTCAGCAGCCGCTTCGAGAGACGCACGCTGATCGGTGCGCGCCAGCAACAGGACGTCCCGCTGGCGCACCAGCGGGACCGACGTGAAGTCGGGCGACGGCGCATCGAAAAACGCCTGTGAGGCGCGCGTCAGCGCCCGGATCTGAGGTGGCCCGTACGTGGGCGTGAACAACGCCGCCGATCGGCCCGTGGTGTGGTAGCCCGGCGTGTCTTCACGCTCGAGCAGCACTACACTGTGGTCAACCGCCAACGCACTGGCCATCGACGCACCCGCGATGCCAGCGCCGATAACAACCACGTCACACTGTTTCATAACACTCCATTTAAATACAACCTTGCCCCCGATAAGAGAGAAAATCCCGCGCCACGTTGACAACGGCCGGAGACAGAACCTACTCTTGTACTGCATCCCACCCCCAGAGCCAAGTTCGTGAACACGTCGGTCCTGCAAAACACGCAACGCAACGCGAGCGCCTCGCAGGCGGCCGCGCAGCCACGCGTGCGATCGGTCGTCGCGGACGTGCGCATGCTCGGCGTCGCCGATCTCGTGCCGCTGACCCACGCGAACGCGTACAGCCACTGGGCTGGGATGCACTGAGGGACCCCACACCTCGCTCCCCGCCGGCAGCTCCGAACGGCGGGATTCTCCTGACAACACACCGCCTTCTGAGCTCCGGCAACCACGTTGAACGGAGGACCAGACTGTGTTGATTGAATGGACATTGCTTTGTTACGGCCGCTACCGCCAGCGTCGCCTGCGGTGCCACCTGGAGCACTACCCCGACTACCTGTTGCGGGACATGGGGCTGCGGATGGAGGGCGACCGCGTCGTCAGTGACCGGCCGGAGATCCCGGCACCGCGCCCGGCGCCGGCCACTGAGCCGACTGCGCTGGCCGACACTGACTGTGATGGCATCCAGAGCGCCAAAACCGCGTGAGGGTGTTCACACATGAGCACAGAGACAGGGCGGCCAATCGGGCCGCCCGGTCGGCGGTGGCGCGCGCTGTGGTCGCGATTGCATGGACAGGCCACGTGGCTAGGCCGCGTGCACGGGGCGCGACCGACGTCGAGGCACGAGATAGCACCGTGGCCCGCAGGCTCAGGCGGTGCGAAAGCCGGTGATGAGTTCGCGAATCAGGCCGCCGAGGCTGCAACAGAACACGCCCATGACCAGCGCGTGCGGGCCGTAGACACGCAGGTAGTCGCTGAACACCAGGTCGAAATTCAGGGCAACGTAGGGGCCGATCAACAGCACGGCTGTCACCGCAAGGCCGGACGCGGCACCGTTCGCCACGCCCGAGTCACCCGCAAACCGTGCCGCGAGGTAGCCGACGCCGATCAACGCCACCACCACCAGAGGCGTCGCGTAGGCGACGACCGCAAAGGCAAGGTGTGTGGCCTCCGAATGCGCAATGAGCCCGGTCGACAACACGATCAGCGCGTAGGGGAATGCAAACAGCAGCACTGACACCCCGACGGCCCGCCAATTACACGTCAGCATCGTTTGCCTCCTTGCTGTCCACCCGCGGCCACCCCGACTAGTCCAGTGTCTGCAGCAGGGATTTGGTGTAGGGCTTCAGCGCAGCCGCCTGGCCCTGACGCAACCGCGTTGGCCAATCCGGGTTGGCGATCAACGCACGCCCCACAGCCACGAGATCGAACTCTGCCGCCGCCAACCGTTCAAGCAGCCCGTCGATGCTGGCCGGCTGCGCCTCGCGAAACTCTGCGCTGCCCTCGACGATGAAATCGCCGTCCAGACCGACGCTGCCAACCGTCACCGTCGGCTTGCCGCTGAGCTTCTTCACCCATCCCGCGAGGTTGAGGTCACTGCCCTGGAACTCAGGCTCCCAGAACCGCCGCTGGCTGCAGTGAAACACATCCACGCCGGCGTCCGTCAAGGGCGCGAGAAACCGTTCGAGCGCGTCCGGTGTGTCGGCGAGCCGCGCACCGTAGTCCTGCTGCTTCCACTGAGACCACCGCAACAGCACCGGGAAATCCGCGCGCACCTCGGCACGGATGGCCCGGATGATCTCGGAGGCAAACCGCGTGCGCGCCACGGCGTCGCCGCCCCAGCCATCGTCCCGGTGGTTTGTGCCACCCCAGAAAAACTGGTCAATCAGGTAGCCGTGCGCGCCGTGCACCTCGACGCCGTCAAAGCCAAGGCGCTCGGCATCACGCGCCGCCGTCGCGAACGCGGCAATCACGTCGGCGATGTCGGACTCGGTCATCGCGTGACCCGTGACCTTGCCGGGTCGCGCCATGCCGGACGGCCCGAACCCGGGCACCTCGGGATCGGGCTCGGTGCCAGGCCGGCGTACGGAGCCCACGTGCCAGAGCTGCGGCATGATGCGACCGCCGGCGGCGTGCACGGCTTCGCGGACGCGGCCCCAGGCCGCCAGAGCCTCGTCACCGTGAAAAAACGGCACGCGCGGGTAGCCGTTGGCCGCGACGTGGCCAACGCAGGTGCCCTCGGTGATGATCAGGCCGACGCCGCCGGCCGCGCGCTTGCGGTAGTAGGCAACCGAGGCATCGCCGGGCACGTTGCCGGGCGACATCGTGCGGGTCATCGGTGCCATGACAACCCGATTGTTCAGCGACAGCGCCCCCAGTTGCACGGGGGACAGCAAGGAGTCGAGGCTCGCAGTGCTCAAGACGGTTCTCTGTGACGACCGCGGGACAGCGGCCCTCTGGTCATTCTACGGTGAGCGGCAGCTTGCACGACAGCGCTGCCCAGTCGCCGCCAAAGACGTCACGAAACGCGTCACGCCAGGCGGCGCCCAGGCCCACTTTGCTGGCCACGTCCATAAATTGACCGTCCTCTGCCAACCAGGTCACACGTTGCCATTGGCTCGATGCTGCACGGCAGGCAGCGAGCCGGTCGGCCACCGGCAGCACGCCACCGTGCTGCCAGGCCAGCCATGCGGCGGCGGCGAAGACGAAGGTCTCGGGTACGGTGTCGCTGAGCGACGCCCCCTCTGCGGGCGACACAAGCTGCCAGAGGGCAACTTCCATGAGGTAAATGTGCAACAGGTGCATCACCCGTGCGAAGCGCGCGTCTGCCTCCGGGTCGGGTTGCCGCAGGTGCGCTCGCCCCAGGCGAATGTCGCGGTAGGCGAGGCACACGTGGAGGCGGTCACCGACGCGAAACACCCCGACGTCCTGCTCGGAACCGCAGTGCCTGAGGAGGCCCGCTGCAACGGCATCGCGATCTCTAGACGGCGCACGCAAGAGAAAATCAGCGCGTTCGACGCCGACGGTGACCACGACCGGACCTGCTAGCCCGACGACCCCGCCACGACTGAGCGCTGGCAGCCCGCGGTTCAGCGCGGCACGCAACCCCTCAAGCGTGTGCGGCGCCACGCCCGGCGCCGCGTCGATGCGCAGCGGCGCACGGTGTGCGGGCCAGGCTGCTCGGAGCTCATACGACCGCGCGCCGAGCGCGCGACACACGGCCAAGGCCTGGCGCGCAGACAAGGTCGGCGGCAGCACACCGTCAACGTCAGCAGTGGCGAAGGCCGCGTAGGCACGCCCGGTGGCCGGAGTCAGTGCACCCGAATCAGCGCCCGGGTCGTGGTCGAGCAGCGCGAGTTGACGCTGCACGCAGGCGACGCCGTCGGAAGCGGCGTGGGCCGTGCCCTGCCACACGACGAGCAACAACAGCACAACGCTCAACGATTTCACCGGATGGACCTCCTGTCCTCGTTGCCGCAACCGTGTCAGTCCACCCGTGCGGGGGCAGCGGCGCAAGACCCATTTGGTTCAACGTCCGTCAACCCACTCAGGGCAAGCTGAGCTGGGCGGTCCGGCCGCCGT